>DASPNG010000088.1:0-13801 GCA_035626635.1 Binatia bacterium
TATTGCGAGTTTTTATTTTTCCAAAAGTAGACAGGCGGAGTTTATGCAGTATCGTTTACCGCCTTTATCCGGTGGTCCGTCATCAAACAGGTGGCCTAAATGGGAGCCGCAGTTTTTGCAGGTAACTTCAGTTCGCCTCATGCCATGACTTTCGTCTTCGTGTAATTCAATATTTTTTAGATTCACCGGATCAGTAAATGATGGCCAGCCAGTACCTGAATCAAACTTTGTATCTGAAGAAAATAATTCCTGGCCACAGGCAGCGCATTTAAACATACCTTCTTCATGAGTATCATGGTATTTCCCTGTAAAAGGAGCTTCAGTACCCTTCTCCCTCAAAATATGATACTGCTCCGGAGTTAATTTCTCCTTCCATTCTTCTTCTGTTTTTGGCATTGGATCGTTCATAATTTCTCCTTTCAACTTATTATATTCTGATTATTCCAAAATATAAAATTAAACGCCTCCGAAGGGAGGCGTTTAATTTTATTGAGCTGGTGGAGTTGTTCGGCGTCTGGCCAGATACACTGCCATGATTGAAATTACCACAGCAATCATACTTAGGAATAACGCGTCAATATCTTTCTGGGTTTCCGCTTCAGCTGGCTGCTGCGGAGCTGCTGCTAAGTCATTGATTATCTTAGTTTGGGATGCCGGACCTTTCTGTGAAAAGTCAGGAGACCCTTCCTCATTTTTTGGCTGTTCCTGGTCTGGAGTCAGTTCCCAGGCAACGACACTGCCGTCACTGTACGTCTGATATGCTTTCCAAAAGATTGTGGATTCCGTTGTGGGCACCTGGGCACTGAAACTAAAATCATCCCTGAAATGACCTGGAATACTACCCCTGGTCCACACGATCTCCTTCACTACTTCTTCTTCACCTGACGATGATGCTCCTGTTACCAAATTGATAGTCCATCCCGGTTTAACGGTTGGAGATACATGGCCAAAACCTTCCGGGATAATCAGGCGCAGGCCAGTAGTAGCAGCATCCTTTTCAGAAGGTACTGAAACATTAAAAGTCTGAAAACTGCCGACTCCGGCCTGATTTGGTCTTACTGTAACATGTGCAGATGCTGTGCTCGCCACAAGCAGGGCAAGAACAACAATGATAGTTGATATTTTCTTCATTTATTTTTCTTTCTAAGTCTGTTATTTACTTCATAAACAATTATACCAAGAATAATTATACCTCCGCCAATCGCATAATAATTAGTCAGAAAATTTGAATCTTCTTCACCTGTTTTTTGTGTATGAGGTTGTGTTACAGATTCTCTTTCTATTCTCTTGTCATATTCCAGGGTGAAATCGGCAAAGCTGTTGGTTTTCGACTTGCCTATAATACTCACCTGATAAATGTTCCTGCTAGGAAACACAAAAGGAATCCTCATGACATTAGCCCCCCAATCAGGTGCTTCATCTTCAGGTGTAACTTTTCTGTTCAGAAGTTCCTGTCCGGCAAGCTCTACGATTACCTGACAATCGCAATCACTGACCTTGAATTTGTTGTTGGAGTCTTCTACGGAAAAATAAAGCTGTCCCTGCTCGCCGGCTGCCGGATCATCTAGTGGTTCCATGTGCAGCAGGATACTTAGGCTTCCGCTATGCTTTACTTCATGTGCCTGCGCTGCCATCGCGGGCAGGACAAGCAGCATTGCAATAAACAATAATTTTTTCATGCTTACTCAATTAAGTACGCGACCACGATATACCTTCTCAATGCAGTGCCTATAGGATAAGAGGTCTGCAATGTCAGTTGTTTTTTTGTGTAGTCCTGTTTTAGGACTTCCAGGTCCCTTGGACTGGTGGAAAATTTCTTTTCCACCTTATAACGATACAGTTTTCCCTCTGCATCGCTGATTCCAATTTCCGCCCCGATTTCTACTTTAGGCAATAATGCAAATACTGTCTTGTAATTACCTTTGGCAAACGCAAAATCAGAAGAGTGTCCAAAAATATAGACGTTTCCGTTCTGGCCTGGGGGCGCGGTTTTGGGATAATGAACTACGCCGTTTTGTAGCGCATTCTGAAACAGCTCTTCATCCACTTCTTCAACATAAGTAATGGGAGCATTGATATCGAGACTCCACACCCAGATCATGTTTGGCTGGACTCGGTTGGTCCCATCCTCTTTGGTGCTATCTGTATTTATAGTCTGTTGCTGGGGTGGATTGAGGTAATAATTGAATTCTTTGCTAAAATATTCCTCATTTGAGATGACAATGAGAGAAGCAATGATTATCAGGGCAATTACGATCCGTTTCAAATATGTCATATACCATATGATAGCCGGGGCAAAAAGAAAAAACCAGTCATGAGCTGGTTTTGCTTTTATTTAAGCCTGCCGTGGAGATTTGAAGATGTTCTGCCCGGCTCCGCCAAACAACTCACCCAAATAATCACTTCCCTTTTTGAAAAGCTGGAAAAGACTTGGAACCCGTTTTGGATCATAGACACCTGTCCAAATATTTTTCCTGGCCAATACCAGATCAGTAAGCAATATTGAGGCTACTCCGGAATAAGTCATGCCGTTCCCGGAAAAAGCTGTGGCTACGTATTGGTTCGGGTATGTTTCACCAATTAAGGCCAACCCGTCGCTGGGTTCCAAGATTGGACCATTCCATTTCCTGGTTATCTGGTAATTTTCACCGACTATGCTTCTTAGATACGCTTCCAAAGCGGCATAATTTTTCTCCTCGTCAATTTTAATTTCCGCCCGGTGATCTTCTCCACCGATAATCATCCGGTCATGCGTTCCGTTGTAAGCGTCAATGCGGAAATAATGGTATGGATTTGCATCATCCCAATAAATATTTTCCGGAATCATCCCTTTAGGAATCAAGGCTTCCATGACGTAAGAAACGTACATGCCTTTTTTGAACAGAGTCTGAACCGGATTCTGCAGAGGATAGTATGTGGTCAGAATCAAATTAGTCCCAGTAGCCCAGAACCCTTCTTTGGTCTTGGCATACCAAACATTTTCCTGCTGTTCCGTTTCCACCACTTCTGTGTCTTCGTAAAACTTCACCCCGTACTTTCTGGCTGCTTCCGCCAGTCCAAACAAAAATTTCAACGGGTGGTATTTGGCCTGGTTCTTAGTCTCCATGTAACCAAAATTTTTAAAATTGAAGTCATTGTGAGGATGCAAAGATACAGCAAAACCCATATCACTGGCCAGCTCAACTTCTTCCTGAAAATCCAGCGCACCATCTTCCTTATTGGTATAGACAATAGAGGATACCCGTTTGAAACCGCAATCGATATTCTCTTCTTTGGCAATATGTTCAATTTCACTTATGGCTGCTGCATGTGACTCCCATACCAGCTGGGCTTTGTCTTTGCCGAACATTTTCACCAAATCAATTAAATCAGTGTCTATGTCATTGGTCAAAAACGCTGTAGTATATTCCGTGGCGCCTGACCCGATTTTTTTCTTTTCCAGGACAACAACCTGCTTCCCTGCTTTTGCCAGTTTATATGCAGTCAAAACGCCGGCCAGTCCTGCGCCGACGATTATTACCTCCGCACTTGTGTTTTCCTGGAGGAGAGGATAAAATCCCTCTCTTTCAGCATCCTTCCATGTAGGCTTGGTCTCTATTCCCATGTGAAAAGCATATAAAATGGCGCGGCTTACCGCCATTGGAAAATCGCCTAAATTCGATTCCAGTTTTCTGCAGATGATTCTTGCTTATTCATATTCACCCAGGTGAGATAAAGAGCAGTAAAAATACTGACTAAACCAAGAAAATATATGGTATTTGAAACTGTTTGAGCATGACGGATCAATCCGGTATTCAAAAGCAGGTAATTCCAGTCGTGAATCACACCTTCGCCACCCACCAGTGGCAACTCCATCTTTAACGCGTCAGCGGCATAAACGGCGACATAGAAAAAATTAACTGACAGCCATAGCAGCATGGCAGCTGCCGAAAATTTTTGATCAGACCACGTGAAGTATCCAAAAAACGCGACGGGAACAAGCAGTTGAAATAAGCTTCCGCCAGCAACAGCCATGAACTCTCCGAAAGGAGCAAAAACAAAATGGCCGACCTCATGGACGAACAGGTCCGCATTATCAATAAAGTGCCATTTGGTACCCGAAGTTTGAAAATGGTAGATACAATAAAGTGCACCCAACAAAATTAAACCCGCCTTCACTCGTTTACCCATATTTTTCTTTTAAAGTTTTGTTTAACTTTTTATGTTGTTTCTTGGCTTGGGTTTTCCGCTCCATTTGTTTGGTTTTGTTGAACTTAGTCTCCAGATACTCCGCTTCTTTCTTCATCTTTAAATAATTCTGATACCGTTCCTGGCTTAAGGTGCCATCATCCAGAGCGGCTTTCACCGCACAACCGTCAGATTTTTCATGATCACAATTTGAGTACCGGCATGACAATGACAATTCCTCAACGTCTTCGTAGGATTTTTGGATTTCTTCCTCATCAGCCCAAAGCGCTAACTCCCTCATACCCGGAGTATCGATCAGAATACTTCCATCTTCCAGAATTATCATTTCTCGCTTTGTGGTTGTGTGCCGCCCTCTTCCGTCGTACTCACGAATTTCCCGGGTAGTCTGGAGGGATTCACCAGTAATAGCATTGACCAAACTGGATTTGCCCACGCCGGACGAACCTAAAAGCACAAAAGTGGAACCAGGCTGCAGAAATGTTTTCAGCTCATCAATGCCTTTACCGGTCTTTGCACTGACAGCGATGATCGGTGCTTCCTGTGCTACGGCTCTTGCTTCTGATATCAGTTCATAAAAGTCATCGTTCAGATCAATCTTATTTAAAATCACAACAGGTTTTGCTCCGCTTTGTCTGGCAATCACCAAATATCTTTCCAGTCGCCTCAAATTGAAATCATCAGGAAGGCCCTGAACGATAAAAACAACGTCCACATTGGCCACAATCACCTGCTCTTCGTCGCCTTCCGGAGACTTGCGGGAAATTTTTGTACTCCTGGGTAAAATCTCCTCCACAATCACCTTGTTTTCTTCTGGTAATTTGGCAATGCGCACCCAATCCCCGACCTTGGGAAATTCTGCCCCATCAAAACCCGATAAGGTCTTGCCGCGCAAAATCCCGGCGCATTCGCCGTACTTGGTCAGTACCGTATAATTAGTTTTATTCTCCACGGAAATCCTTCCAACATCAAAACTGCCTTCCGGCAGAGATACTGATTCGCTGTATTTTTTCCAGCCCAAGGCACTTAAATCCATGTATACATTCTATCAAAGTGCTTGAAAATAAAAAACTCCTCATTTTGAGGAGCTTTTCCCGTACATTTTCCGGTACATCGCATGATTTTCTTTCAGCATCTCAGTCATCACTTTTTGATCCACGTCTTTCAGTCTCTTGAACCTTACGCAGCTTTTGCCAATACTTGCTTTTGGAAGTTTCTTTTTATAACTCTCTGCCACGTACTTGTTACCGTCACCCATGCAGGCATACAGAGAAATATAGTTTTTCTGACTGGCCAAAGCAACCGAACACCAGTCACCTTCCCTGCCGGATGCGTATTTATAATGCAAAGGTCCGTACGCGAGCATTCCCGATAAAATGAACGGCTTGAGTTTTGTTGTTTTCTGGATTAATGAATCCAAAAATTTGAGCTCGGTTTTTCTGGGCTCGATTATATTAACGACCTGCGAACTTTGGGTGAATTCAGCATCTCTAGGGTAGTGAGATTACAGCAGGTATTAGCCACAGTTAATTGAAACCCAAATAATCTAGAAATTCTTGTCCGTAGTTTTGCAGAACGTAATTCTTAAAAACGGTTTGCTTGTTTTGGACTTCCTGCCATGTGCTTTCTGTACGATTGCCGATCGCAACCAAATTAAGTAATTCGCTTTCTGAAAGGTCATCAACAGTCTTATCCTGTAAATTATTTTGTAAGAAGGTGTAATAGTCTATGTGTGCATCGTAAAAACTTTTTGTCGCCGCTAGGACTGCTTTGTATTCTGCTGAATTATTAAGTTTTATACTATCTTCTACAATTTTTTTCGTTTCATTATCTAAGTCTTCTTTGTGAGACTTGTGATACTCCTCTAGTCTGTAAACAATAATCTTCTCGTTATCAACCTTCACTATTACAGAAGTTAATCCGTTCAAACACTTGGTTGTAATAGCTAAATCAACCTCTATTTCGTTATCTGTAAAGCAGTCTTGGATTTGACTTACATCTGCTTGTATATCACTTCTCATTTGCTGAGAGTCAGTAAATATCGCTTCTAATTCTGTCCTGTCGGTTCTTCTATCAGGATTCTGATAAATTCCCCACGCTACGAGGATAAGAACACCAGCCAAAATCACCCATTTAATTTTTTTCATTTGATTTGCTTTCTTCTTGAGCCATCTCGTGCTGACTAATAATATCTTTTTTTGCCTTTTTTCTAAACAGAAGTGCCAGTATAATCCAAATCAAACCCAAGCTCAAAATTATGTTCACAAACGCACTTAGGGTAGCGGCGACAGAAGTCCCGAACAAAAATCTAAATAGCATAAAGCTACCCAAACTTACCAACCCGTATTCTGATATCTCGTAATTTTCCCTAACTATACTCTTAGTCGCAATATCAAACAAACCCAATAAACCAACGATCAGGAACGTATAATAAGCAATTCTAGAGCTTTTCAATGTATCAGTTTGCATAAAGATTGATTAACTTCTGGCGTAAGCATAACAAAAAACATTAGCTTCCGCTAATTAGTTTTTGACTCAGGATGTAAAAATTCCTCAGATAAAACTTCGAATCGGGCACCCTCTTTCACAAGTACTTCCTTCAGCTTTTTAATATCCTCCCCTCCCGGACAGTCAGTTTCTAAATAGCCGACCAGTGCACCAACATCTCCTGCATCGAAGAAGTAAATAAAGTTTGGAGATGACTGCTCAATATCCTTAATAGCCGATTCAATTATCAGTTTAGAATTATCCTGAGCTAATACCGTCTCTAAAACGTACTTTAGTACTTGGCGTTTAATTCTAAATTCTAGTTTTTCATTGGTGAAACACTCTTTTAGTAAACCTACTAAGAAAGATTCTGGTAAATACTTTCCTTTAATTGCGCTTACAATGAAGTGTCTGGCGGAACTAGAATTGCCTTCAGCAGCTTGCAATATATTTCGGCCTAATTGCTCTTGTTGAGTAGATTCTAGTTCACCTATTTGATTCAGTCCAAACATCAACACAGCATCAATTGCGGGATTCTGAGCATACCAATTATGAGATCCAAGAGCCGCAATGATTCTATTAACCGTATCCAACAATCTATACCCTGACGCACTCAGTGCTTCATAAGGAACTATCTTTAAGATGTCCTTAAATTTTTCTTTCTGCTTATTATTAAGCAGGCCTGCTTGCTCAAGTCTCTTTAATTGAATAATCCTTAGAGATGAAGGTGTTAATACAACACCCTCAGTGCTGGTCGGTTCTACTAGATTTCCAAAACACATATCCTGAGCTTGAACGGGTAGGGATGACCATGTTTCGGATACGCTCAAAAATAGCGATGCTGAACGTGGATGATCATTTAGTAAAGTTGCCGCTTGCCATTCAGTAGAACTAAAGTTCGGTTTTAATTCTTTTATTAGGCTGCGAACAAAATAAACAGCACGTCTCTTTATTAACAACTCAGTTGCAGAATCATACGATTCGCAGAATTTTCTTACCAAATATGGTAATACGTCAGGATGTAATCGATGAGATAGACCTACGGCGTATTCATAAATTTTTACGCTATCATCATCAAGAAAGTGTCTATTTTGGAAAACTGAACTGATAAGATTGGCAACATATCCGTGCTTTAGTAAAGTCGGACGACTTAAAACGTATTCAGATACTTGCTGTATGGCAACAAACAATTCTTCGGATTGAGGAGCGACACCAGTAGGATGTGCATATGAGTTGCGCATATCTCTAATATGCTCGAGTTTTTTGTGCTCGTCTTTTATTATTAAGCCTAGCGAGAATGCTTTGTCTAGGATAAGTTTGTCAGGAGACAAATTTTGCTGCTCGTATTTTTCTATCTCCCTAAGTGCCTTCCCCGATTCAGCATCTTTTAATGCAAGTTCAACAATCTTGGCACGGAGGGATTCTGCAGCTGCGATCCAGATCATAATATATCCCGATCTAAATGCTTTTTCTTTAGCGCATAGAACAGCCTCATCAAACAATACCCGATCATTCGGATTATGGATTCTGCTGCGGAAATCGGAAAAATTCATCTCTAAAAATGTCTGCATTTTATTGATATTATTTAGTATTCTACCACTAATTAGGCTATAATTATAGTGTCTAAACTCAATCTATGGCAGCACCAAAAGGAAACAAAAACGCATTAGGAAACACCGGTGGAGGTCGGAAATCGGCTTATCAAGAGCGTGCCGATGCCGAGACGCTCCATAGGATGTTTTTTGCCGAACACGATTATAACGAGCTTAAAAGCATTGTTAAGAGCGGTAAATTTAGTGTGAAGGATCAATTCCTATTAAAGGCTCTTGAAGGTGATTCGAAAGCAATGGCGGCTATATTCAAAAAATTATTCCCCGATAAGATGGAACTGGACGACACATCTGATTTTACACCATTGGATGAGAGCGATTGTCCAAGGTGTAGGAGCATCCACGAACAAATCGAGAAAGCGTATGCCCCACTTCGTGAAAAAATGCATGTGGAAAACAGCAGTTGACTTAAAATATTTATAAATCTAAACTGCTTATAGAAAATCAATCGAAACCACCTAAGACTATTTAGGCAAAAACGGAAGCTGCTCACCGCAGCTTTTATTTTTTGCTCGGATAGTCTTTTTCTTTAAGCGATAATTCCAATGGCATCGGAAAGTCCGTTATTTGCTACGCAGGTCGCCATGCCATTGGAAACCTGCAGAGCCAATAGCGGATTTTATATACCTAGATGCAAACCATACAAATTACTAAAACCGAAGACTTAAACGAATTTGAGATCCAAAAACTCTCTAGGCTATTTGAAATCCTGAATAAAATAGATAAGCGTAGAAGACAACAGTACGATCTGCGAACTGACAATGCGAACCAGCTCGACTATAATAAAAACAAATGAATTCACTACAAAAAGCAATCCTTTATACGAGAGTCTCTTCAAAGGAACAAGCTGAAGAAGGTTATTCTCTAGATGCACAAGAAAGACTTTTACAGGACTACGCTATCAGAAACAGCTTAGAGGTTGTTAGAGTTTTTAAGATATCCGAATCCGCAAGCGGTAAACATTTACGCAAGCTATTTTATGAAGTTTTCAACTTTGCTACTAAAGACAAAGTAGATATTATTTTATGTGAAAAAATTGATCGTCTAACAAGAAATTTGAAAGACGCTGTGATGGTTGATGATTGGGTTAAGGAGAGCTCAAATAGAGCAGTCCATTTCGTAAAAGAGAACTTTATTTTGAATCAAAATACGAAGGCACACGATAATTTTATGTGGGATGTAAAAGTAGCGACTGCTAGATTGCTTTCCAATAATCTTTCCGAAGAAGTAAAAAAAGGCCAAAAAGAAAAACTTGAGCAAGGTGGAATGCCATATAGACCACCCCTCGGATATATGAGCTTAGGAGATAAAGGACATAAAAGTCATGTAGTGAATCCGGAAACATCGGTTTATATAAAGAAAGCATTCGAATTATACAGTACCGGGTTATATTCACTTGCTTCGTTAGCCACAAAGATGTTCGAGTTTGGACTTCGATCAGCTAGCGGAAGAAAGCTATATAAAAATAATTTGTATTTGATTCTGAATAATAAATATTACTACGGGGAAATTGTTTGGAACGGTAAAGTATATCAAGGCAAGCACGAACCACTCATTTCAAGGGACTTATTTGATTCAGTACAAAGAGTTATGAAGACCGGTAGGCCTAGTAAATATCAAAAACATAACCCCTTATTTAGAGGAATGGCCGAATGTGGTGAATGTAATCATAAGATTTCTTGGTATATGAAGAAAGGACATTGGTACGGCCGGTGTGCAAATTATAAAGTTTGTAATCAAAATAAATTACCGATCCGTGAAGATAGAATGGCCGACCAGCTTTTTACCTATTTTGAAGATTTAAGTCTTAGCGAGGCTGACATTGGAAAAATAAAAAATGAATTACAGAAAGATCATGTAAGCGAAATTGGGAATAGAAAAATGATCGAGGGCGATCTTAAACGTAAAATTGGTATTGAAAAATCGAAGCTTGATGTTCTTTATGAAGATCGACTTGCTAGAAGGATAACAGTTGAAAAATACGACCAAAAAAGAAACGATATAGAGCAACAACTGAACCGTCTAACAGCTACTTGGGATAATTTCAATAAGAATGAAATTGACTACTTTGATTTCGGCGTAAACTTACTAGAACTGGCCACCAAAGCAAAGGATTTAGTCTCATATGCGACTAAAGAAGAAAAGCAGGAAATATTCACGTTAGCGTTTGAGGCGCTTAAAATCAAGAATAAAACGCTTGAAACAAAATACACTCCATGGTTCGCAAAGCTACAAAAACACCTACCGCAGCTAAGGCAAATTTGCGAACCGAAGAAAAGCATTGTGTCCACAAAACAAAACGACCAGATTGAATCTGATCGTCTTATTTGGCTCCTCCAGTGAATCCAAATATTCCTTTGGTGTCTTAGCCTTTGTATTGCCTTTCATTTTTATATTACGTCGAAGTCCCTAAAGTGTGAGTAGCAGTCAGATGCGCCCTGTCCTGAAGTATACAATTCCCGGTTGATTGTTATCTGAACCGGATTATTCCTTGTACTTGAGACTAATTTTTCATAATCAGCACCGGATATTTCACCTGACTTGTAACCTGAGTCAGCAAAGTTTTCGTAAAAAATCCTACTTCGGTCTGCCTGTTGGCATCCTAGTCCGACCCGATCACCTGCGATGTATGAGTTACCCTGCATTGTTCCGGTGAATTCTTTGATTGCCTCGTTGTCAGAGTTGGTAAATATAAAAGACGCATATCGGACTGTTTCGCCACACATGTCTCCCGGATTGCACACGCGTGTTTGCACGTCCAAATATCCGGTCAATGTAAGCTTCCCAAGATAATTTCCGTTCGCGTCCTTACGGAAAACATTATCTGTATTATTTGGAGTACCAGTTTGATTATTTGTTTGCTGGTTAGTAGCTGAGTTTTTTGGAGCCTTTTCCCAACCGTGGTCATAACCAACATAATAACCGGCTGCAACACCAATAATCCAAACCAGTATCAGGCTAATAATATATGTAAATCTACTCATAATATTTATGGTTTCAAGGTGAATTCTATCGTAATAAAAAACGAATACAACTCACAAAAGTAACAATTACTTTTTTATCTCAGTAACTGTCTCACCCACCAAGGAAACCGTACCAATCAGCAGAATTATTAAGCCGATAATCACAGGATAAAATTCCGTCCAACCCATAGGGTGTCCAATCTGCCTGTTATAGAACCCAATTAAGGTTGCGCCCCACCAGCCAAGTTGTGAAATGGTGGAAGCAAGACCTATACGGAAATAGTATCTGCTCGGAACGTTGATAATTTCAGAGCCTAAGGCATCAAGGCCTTTTTTAATATAGTGTAAAAAGACACCGTTCATGCCTACCATGAAAACTAGAAACAGTTTTATGATAGTCAAATTGCTGACGACGCCCTTCATGGCTAACATGGGAATTCCCGTCAGGACCAGCAGAAAAAAACCAACCCAAATCAGTCTTTGCGTTATGTCTGCCACCCGCCTGACAAGGTGCAAATCAACTTTGAAAGCCTTGATTAGCCAAAAAAACCCAAAAGCGTCAATTACTAAAACTGCACCAAAACCAATGACCAGGCCAACGAGATGGGCAAACAATAAAAAATAATAAAGTGTGGTTTCCATATCCATTATTATAACCATAAACAGAAGCAAATAGAAAATAAAAAAGCCCTAAGTTAAGAGCTGCGTGGCAGATGATTGTAGAGTTCCTTATCTTTTCTGATTAAATCGCGAGTGGTATCGTTTGACCAGAATCCGAACTCGCTTTCTACGGTCTTATTGATCCATCCCATCCAGCTACCTGCTTTGATCGCACTGTTTACCGCCAAGAATAGCGCATCAGCATCCTGCCTGGAAAGAGTGCTTAGGATTCTCCAGAATGCGTCAGCATCAGGCATTTTCTCCACCTGGTCTACCATCCATAAGATATAGCCGGGATAATCATCTTTATCCAATCCCTGCGGATTGGCACGGGCGTCAGGGTAGTTTTCAGCGATCTTCTTCCGAATTTCATCTATAGTTTGAACATAATACATCACCGTCCTCCGTTTTCTTGGAGGTTAAAGATAACATATTAGCCGCCGGATTGCCACTCCTTTATGGCGTCTATCGGATAAATTAGCATGATGATATTTAACAGCAGATTATCACGGATGTAGTATCCGACCACCGCTTCCATAGCCAGAGTCAAGAAGATAATGAACCACACGGGTAATTTGTAAGCCAAATAGAAGCCAACTGCCATTGCCAGCTGGTCAGCAACAGCATTTATAATACTGTCTCCGTAATAATCCAAAGAAATCGTCACTTCCCGATACCGGTTAATGACCATATCCGTATTCTCAAAAATCTCCCAACCGGCTTCTATGAGCACTGCGAAAACAAATAACAAACCTACCGGCAGCCGTTTTCTAAAAATCAGCCAGAGCAAAAAATAAAACCCAAACCCATGTATAATATGCGAAAAAGTGTACCAATCAGAAATATGTTGTGAGTTTTCCGAGCTGAAAACCACACCGTGCCAGAGTTTTACGTAACCGCACTTGCAGGTAGGCACCTGGCCCATGAAATACAAAATCAGACCGGACAGTGCGATCAGGACAAGACCAGTTAAGATGTATTTTTGTGTCGAAAAATTCCGCCAACCCATGTCTTTACACTATTCTCAATTATGAATATAATATTGCGGCGCTGAAAGGAGGAGATATGAATCTGGAAGGCTGGATCACCGAAGAAGATCTGGACAAGTACTGGAAGGCACAGAGATCCGGAACAAAGGAAGTCGAGATCAGACTCGACCGGATCAACAGCAGCCCATCTATGACGTCAGTGGTCCGGGTTTTCATCCCGGTTGCTGAGATCATTGGAAAAGTAAAGGATGGTAATTCTAGCTGGGCGCTCAAGCTCAACCCTTCTATCCGCCCCTGACTTTCGGTCATAGTTTCAAACGCGCACCCTCCATGCGCGTCTTTTTTTATTGCAAAGGCAGCGATTCCAAAATGCCGCCATTTTCAATTGAATCAATCCAAGTCTGGTCCACAGTGTGGATGCCCTCACCTACTCCCCCCTGGGAAATAAATGAATCCCAGTTCATTGCCAACGCATATTTCTTTTTAGCGTCAGCACTTAACTCCCAGACAGTGTTATCGTTCGCGGATTTTACCCAACGCGAATGATGATAAACTACTACGGCTCCATTCTCCAATGCTCCCCAATTCTCCAGAAACCTTTGTGTGTCCCAATACAATTCGCCGTAAATCGGATCAAGTAAAATAACCTGTTCCGGGTTATCGCTTGGACCAACATACCCAACCAAAGTCCGGGCATGCTCGCCATGCACCGCATTAATGATATATCCCTGCGGCGTGTTCCATGTATATCTGTTTCCGCCGCCAAAATAACCCCACACCACTACTGGCCGTCCTTGGTCGAGGTGGCCAATGACTTCCTGCAGGTTTGCGTTTCTTAATGCCTGCGTTCTTCGGTATTTTAATCCAACCTTCGCAATCGGATCCCAATACACTCCATAACCTGTGC
>DASPNG010000089.1:0-3797 GCA_035626635.1 Binatia bacterium
CTCAACTGTGAATTCAGTCTTCTCTTCTGCTGCTGCACCACCGCCTGCTGCGGCACCTGCACCTGCTACCATCATAGGAGCAGCTGCTGAAACACCAAACTTCTCTTCCAAAACTTTTACCAATTCAGAAAGTTCCAATACGGTGAGCTTCTCGATTTCAGAAACCAATCCCTGGAATTTTTCTGGTACTTGTACGTCTGACATAATTATTCCTTTAATTATTTTTAATTAATAAAATTAACAGACCGACCGCCGAACTTTGTCGTCCTGAGAGCGATGGGAAATATTTCTATTCCCTACCCTTCCCAGGACGACAACCAAACAAATTATTTTTTGGCTTCTGCGATTGCGTTGAGTGCGTACACCAACTGTCGCGCGTTGCCGGAAAGAACTGTGACCAAACCTCGAGCAGGACCTGCGATGACTGAAACCAACTGTCCCAGAAGCTGCTGCTTGCTTGGTAGGTCAGCAAGTTGGATTACCATTTGCTTGCCGATTACTTTCTTCTCAATCACACCACCACCGAGTGTAAGGTTCTGATGTTCCTTATTCAGCGCCTTGATGATGCGGGCAGGAGTTGTTTCATCATCCTGTGAAATCGCAACAGCGACTGGACCTGTATACTTGAATTCGTCTGAGTTGATTCCCAACTCTTCAAAAGCTTTCTTGAGTAGCGTGACTTTTACCACTTGGTATTTCACGTTTTCTTTGCGTAAATTTTTTCTGATCTTATCGATCTCTTTCACGGTCAAACCGCGATATTCCGCAAAGACAACTCCTTTAGCTTCAGACAAATCAGCTACCAGCGACTTCAGTTGTGCTTCTTTCTCTTGTCTTGTTGTTGCCATAATTTTACTTAATGAAAAATTTTATTAATTGCGAGCGATAAAAAATCCGCTCATCCAAAGACTGCGGTTAACATTCTCACAAAGCATGTGAGGTGTTTCCTATCTCGGCAGATTAAGGCTTGCGCCGGCAGAGGTCTTTGGAATATTCAATTAGCCTACATACTATATACTTTTTTCCTGTTCCTGTCAACAGTTTTTCTGGAATAAAAAACTTGCCTTTTGGGGGGCAAGATTAACGCACGGGAACAAGAGCAGTGCAAATATTCGACCTTGAAATTTTTGCAAATCCTCCTTGCCATGGAAAAATTATATCAATATCAGCAACCCGCCGGCCTTGATCGTCAAATTCCATCGCCATAGCCAGGCGCTTGAGCACTCCAAGTTTTACCTGAGAAATCTTCAGCTCATAGCCAGGCAAATGGACTTTCTCTTCACCGTGTTCGTCCCGATACTCCAGATAATACATTCGCAGACCTGGATATATTTCCAGGAGTTGTACTACCAGGCGTCTAACCATGACCAGAAGTCCAATTTCATCGGTGTAGGCGGAAAGGAAGGTGATGATTACTAAATCCTCTCCTGCCTGAGCCAAACCAGCTTCGTTAGAGTACAAAATCTCGTGTTTCACCCCATTCACTCCTGGAGCTTATTATATAGTAAATATTTATGTATCCACAACCAAGCCATTGACCCATTTAAATAGGTTAATTAAGATATATTCTTACATTAGTTAAACTTGTAAATATAAAAATGAAAACAACTATCAATGATCTGGCAATAATGATAAATAGTGGTTTCCAGACCACCCAGGATATGTTGCAAAATATCATCAACGATTTTAGAACAGAAGTAAAGGGCGATATCAACGGCTTAAAAAATGATGTGAGTGAACTAAAGGATGATGTTAATCATATAAAAAACGAAATTGTTGATATAAGAATTGACCGGGACTATACTGCTTCAAAATTTGAAGTTGATAATCTAAAGCGTAGAATGAATAAAGTTGAAAAGCATTTGAAAATAAAATAAAAAACTCGCATCAAGCGAGTTCTTTATTTGGTTATCTATTCTAAATATCTTGCGCGGTTGGAGTTGTGTTCTTCAATTGTTCTTCCATAGTACGCCACACCACTTGGGTCATTCAAGAAATACAGGTAGTCTGTGTCCGCCGGATAGATGGCAGCGCGAATGGAATTGATCCCAGGGTTACTGATTGGACCCGGAGGCAGACCCTTGTACTTGTAAGTGTTGTAAGGAGAATCAATTTCTAAATCTGAAAAGAGTGCGCGCCGGTCACTTTTTCCTGTTGCGTAATTTACTGTCGCGTCAGATTGCAGAGGCATGTCGATTTCTAACCTGTTATAAAAAATGGAGGCAACGTTTTCCCGTTCTCGCTGCATCATTGCGCTGACATTGGCATCAATCGTTACAGAAGGATTTCTTCCCACTTCTCTTTCGATAATTGACGCAAGTACAATCACATCTTCCATTTTCAGATTTTTTCTTTCCATATCAGCAAGCATCTGATCGGTAATTTTACTTTCAAAGTTTCTGAGCATGCGTTGAATGATTTGGTTGGCATCCCACGTCACATCAAACTGATAAGTATCCGGAAAAAGAAACCCTTCATAGTTCACACTTCTTGCGTACGGGTTGAATTTAAATTCGTGGTTTGCTTTTACCGCATCCTCAAACTGAGACTCTGTCACTAGTCCTGCCTCTTCCAGTTGATCTCGGATCAAGGAATTTTTCCAACCCTCAACAACGGTCACACGTTTCAAAGTTCTTGTTACCTTTCCTTCTGTTAGTGATGTTAAAATTTCAGCCATGCTCATTTTTTTGTCCAGCTGATAATCGCCAGCCTGGATTTTTCCATTTGCACCCTCATAGAAAGAATACAGGACAAACAAAGTCGTACCGCTGATCAGATTTTTTTCTTCCAGTCTCTCTCCAACATCCCTGGTGCTCGCACCTCTCGGAACGCTGAACGTAATTTGTTCACTGTCCGAACTCCCTGACTTGTGTACTTTAAAGTAGGCGTAAACAAAGAACGCACCAGCAGCTACCACGAGCAAAAAAAGCGTAAGAAAAACGATTCTCGTCTTGCTTCTTTTTGGCCGATTGTTTTGAAATTGGAAATCCATAGTGGAGATATTATGACAAATGATTAAATAGGAGTAAATATGCCACTCAATAAAATATTAAACAAAAAATTTGATAACGTAAGCAATTTTTTTAAGCAATTTAATCACACACAGATTAAAATACCAGAAGCACTTTACTTTTCTCCCGATTTCTGATATAATATGTATAGAGTGAATCAAAACTTTCGCTCAAGCGATCGAAACAAAAACAAAAAACAAGTAAATATTCCTTCATATGAGTGAATTTCCTATTTCCAAGGAAGTTCGCGGGTATTTGTTTGTTGGGCGGTGCTTATCACCTATTTGTCTGTGAGGAGGTTGCCAAACGGGTGAAAAAATAAAGGTCCGAAACAAAAATAAAAACCAATCAAAACATGCAAGGCAGATTTCGCGCAGCAGTAATGTTTGCGGTAATTGCGATGACAGCATGCTACCCTGCTTCCGCGGCAAGGGAAACATTGTCAGTTGAGCAAGTACTAGTGCAAGCAAATGCAGACCGAGCCCTGTTTGGGCTTCCGGAGCTGCAACTCGACCAGGATTTAAACCTGGCTGCTTTTGCCAAGGCTGAAGACATGTTAGCGAATGATTATTTCGCGCACGTCAGTCCAAATGGCGTGAAGCCTTGGTTCTGGTTTAAAGCCTTGGGATACAACTACTCGTACGCGGGGGAGAACCTTGCGATTGGATTTGAGGACGCCCGCGATCTGGAAGAATCGTGGATGAACTCACCAAAGCACCGTGCTAATATTTTGTCTCCGAATTATTCGGACATGGGTGTTGCGATCGTTTACAAAAATGGACAACA
>DASPNG010000090.1:0-3614 GCA_035626635.1 Binatia bacterium
GGGTTGTCTGATGTACCAAGCGCGGGCGACATCCTCAAAACTTATACAGATGTCGATGCGGCCAAAACCGCTGCTTTGAATGTGGCAAAATCTGAACGCGCCAAGAGAATCCAATCTCAGAGCTCATCTCTGAACCTGACCGGATCAAAGGAATTGAACATGATCCTGAAGGTGGATGTGGCTGGAAGTTTGGAAGCAATTGTGGGTGCTTTAGATAAACTGAAGAATGACGAAGTGAAACTTAATGTCATCACCCAGGATGTGGGTGAAATAAATGAAAATGATATTTTGCGGGCTGAGTCATCCCGTGCTGTTGTGATCGGTTTCCATACTCGGGTAAACGCCCAAGCTGCAAAGCTTGCCCAATCAAAAAAAGTCCCGATCCAGCTTTACGACATTATTTATGAATTGGTTGAAGACATCACCCAGCAGATGATCGCCATGATGACACCGGAAGTTGTCAGGGAAGATATTGGCCGTGCCAAAATCCTGCAGAATTTCAGAAGCGAAAAAGAAAGACAGATTGTCGGCGGCTCTGTGATAGAAGGCAAGATCAAGGAAAGCGCAGGCGTTGACATTAAGCGCGGAGACGAAATCATCGGCCATGCGGAAGTTGCCGAAATGCAGCAGAATAAGATGAAGACGAAAGAAGTCCTGAAGGGGTTTGAATTCGGAGTAAACTTGAAGACAAAGACAAGAATCGAAGAAGGGGACCTGCTCATTTTCTACGAAGAAACCGTAAAGAAAAAAACTATTTAAACAGTATTTTTCAATGACCAGAAGAACTGAACAAGTTGCATCATTGATACAAAAAGAGCTTGGCGAGCTCATGCTTGGTTTGGAACTTCCGGCCATGACCACTATTAGCCGGGTGGATGTCACGCCAGATTTGAAACACGCCAAAGTGTGGATCTCTGTTTTCAGTGACAGCGCCAGCGTGGAGAAAGATGTACTGGTCACTCTTTCTTCTAATATGTATGAACTGCAGGGGGAGTTAAACCGGAAATTTACCATGCATCACACACCGCGGATTGCCTTTGCCGTTGATCATACTCAGCAACATGCGTCCAGAATAAATGAGTTATTGAAACGAACTCAAGAAGATGAAGAATAAGCCGGAATTCAAAAAAGCCTGGCAGGCCATTCACAAAGCCAGAAAAATTTTTCTGACAACCCACGAGTCTACTGACGGGGATGACCTGGGAAGTCTCCTTGCCATGCGACTGGTTCTGGAGAAAATGGGGAAGGAGATTCACTGCATCATCAAGGGCGGTGTGCCTCATTCATTGAAATTTTTGCCAGGCAGTACAAACGTCAGGGAAGAGTTTGAAAACCGGCCTTATGATGTTGTTATCACCTTTGGTTGTAATGTGATGGATCGCGCAGGGTTTCCGGAATTGAAAAACATCCAGGCAACCACTATCAATTTTGATCATCATCCTGACAACAAACTGTTCGCGGAGATTAATGTGGTTTATCCGGCAACCGCAGCGGTGGCGGAACTGATTTATTATTTTTTGAAATCCAATGAAGAAGTGGTGATTGATAAGGATATTGCCACATGTTTGCTTACTGGAATTTTTACGGACACCGGAGGGTTTCAGCACTCAAATACTTCAGCGCAGGTATTTGAAGTTTCTGCTGACCTGATGAAGAAGGGTGCGCGTGTGGACCGGATCGCGCACGAGACATTTGGCAATAAGCGCCCGCAGACTTTGCGCGCGTGGGCCAAGGCGCTGGATAATACGCGCTTTGATCCGGAAAAGAAAATGGTTTTTTCTGTCATGACTGAAGAAGATATGAAAGAGGCACAGGCGGCTGATGAAGACTTAGCCGGTTTTGTTTCGATCTTAAACCACATACCTGAAGCCAAATTTGCCTTGTTGCTAAGGCAGCACGGCGATACGGTGAAGGGAAGTCTGCGGTCCGAACCGCACAAGAATACTGATGTTAACCAGATCGCCAAATTTTTTGGCGGCGGCGGACATAAGTACGCTTCCGGGTTCAAGATCAAGGGAAAGCTGGTTAGGGGAGAGAAGGGTTGGAAGATAGAATAGGATAAGGAGGAGACATGGGCAACTCTCTGTTTGTTGACATGTTCAGGTTATTCATCCAGAACGGAGCGATGGTACTCTCCGGAATAATGGGAGTCTTTGCCGTCATCCTGTTTTTTGAAATGTTCCGCTGGATGATCAAGAACGATTTCAGCCGAAGATGGCTGCTGGTCGTCGGTATCATTGCCGGGACGTCCCTCTGGTCGTGGTTCGAGGGGTCATACGTTTTTGGCACTTTTCTTGGAGTAGTTGCGGTGATGCTGGCCATGGTCTACTCCGTCATGAACGGGGTTGGTAAAGCCAATGTACCGTCTTAAATGATCAGACCCGGGGTGCGACACTCGCCCCCGCGGTTTTTTATTTCTTAAATTCGGCCATTTATGGTAAAATTTAAGAACGATTTACCACTTAAATATCGAAGAATTTACCACTTTATGGGAAGAAAGAAACAAAAAAACGAAGACCAAGAAAACGGATTCCGCAGACCCCAATTAAACCTTAAAAAAGATACCCAGCGCGGTGTAGCTGTGGTGGTTTTTGTTGTGCTTACTATATTATCAGCTCTGAGTTTGTTGGATATAGCCGGCCCTTTTGGTGAAATTACTAACAGAGTGACAAGATTGACGTTTGGCTGGATGGCTTATGGCGTGCCTTTTATTTTCCTGATGGTTGCCGCAGCGCTCCTTAAGCAGGAAGAGCCGGAAGATGTGGGCACCAACACAGTCTCTACCCATGCTTATGTGGGCGCAGTTTTTCTGACATTATCACTGACCGGATTACTGCATCTTATTGTTATCAAAAACGATTATACCCAAGCTTTTGTCAGAGTAAAGGAAGGGTTGGGTGGGGGGTACTTGGGTTTGTTTACCAGCTATCCTTTGATCCAACTGATGGGATTTGTAGCTAGTCTTGTGGTGCTGCTTGCTGCGATCGTCATTTCTTTGCTTATCACATTCAATGTCTCAATAGTTGATCTGTTCAAGAGAAAGCCAAAACCTGCTGAAGACCTGAAAGCAAAACCTGCGCCGTTGAAAATCAATAATGGTGACGTTGGTTTTGTGAAAGAGCAGGTGGGGGCAGTGAATAAGGCGATTGCACCGGAACGCGAAAAACTGGAGCAGAAGGTTAATACGATGGGAGATTTGTCAGCCGGCACACAAGCTGCACCTAAAATGCAGATGGTTGATAAAAATTGGAAACTCCCGTCACTTGATCTGCTGGAAGAAAGCAAAACCAAAGTTGATTCAGGTAATATTGAGGCAAACGTTTCCATAATCCAGAAGACTCTCGCAGATTTTGGAATTGAAGTAGAAATGGGCGAAGTTAATGTTGGTCCAACTGTCACCCAATATACACTGCGTCCGGCAGTCGGCGTAAAGCTTTCCCAGATTGCCGGTTTGCAAAATGACTTGGCTTTAGCTTTGGCCGCCAGTTCTCTGCGTATGGAATTACCAATTCCCGGCAAGGCACTGGTTGGTTTGGAGATTCCAAACAAGTCCACTGCCATGGTCCGCATCCGTGAAATTTTGGCACACCCGAATTTTGTTGAACATCAGTCAA
>DASPNG010000091.1:0-11034 GCA_035626635.1 Binatia bacterium
AAATTTAAACTAATTAAAGGTTTCTTTGTTGCTTGAGTTTCTGCCAGAGCCATCAGCCTTCGCCTTAGCTCTTGTCTGAACTGCTCATCGAATTGGGTGTTTGGTCGCAATTCCATCAGCTCGACGATCACCTTTCGCAAAACACTTTCGTGCTGCTTGAGTGTCGGGTCGGACTGATAGAGTTCCGCAAGTATGTTGTCGATTTTATTCTGCATAGATTAGTTGGTTAAGAATAAAAGTAGGTACAGAAGGTAAGGAATAAGTTCTTTTTGCATTTTTTGCATCACTCGACTGAAGATGACTTTGCAATTGCCTTCTGTTTTACCAGTCAGAGCGGAAATTTCCGCATAACTGAGTTCGTCCCACAAACGCATGACCACTATTTCTCTCTGTTCTTCCGAGAGCTGGTCCAAATATTTTTTTACTTGGTCCAGGCGGTCTTTAACTTCGGCTTCCCCTGCGACATTGTCGCGGGCTTTGGCGTTAGCTGCAGCTTCCAAATCTACTGTCGGTTTGGAAGTGCGCGCGTTGTCGATAACCGTGTTGCGGGCGATTCGGTACAACCAGCTGCTGAACAAACCTTGACTGCCTTTGAATGTGTGAATATTCTGGAAGGCTTTTGTGAACGTAACGCTCGTTAAGTCTTCGGCAGTTTGTTTGTGTCCGGTGCGGTAGTAAATGAAATCGTAAATCTTTTTGACATACATGTCATAAAGTTCACCGAATGCATCTACGTCACCGTTTTGACACCTCTGAATTGCGGCTGATTCTTCGATACCCATCGATTTAATATTTGTTGCTTAAAAGTTGATCAATTTGGCCTTTTAAGCATACCGTATTTGCCATTTGAATGAAAGATCTTCCGTTCTGAATATATATACGAATAATATGCTTAGAAAGTAACATTGATTTAAGGGGTTTGATTCTTAGTAAAATCGAATACTTCGGCCTTTAAATCTGTTTTTATAGGCAGGGTAACTGTGAAAGTAGTACCTTTTCCAGGACCGTCACTTTTTGCAGTTATTTTACCGTTGTGGTGCTCCACAACTACCTTTGCTACATATAATCCAAGACCAAGACCTGACGACTGTTTTTTTGAATCTTTCCCACGGCCGTACTTCTGAAAAATACTTGATTCTTCTCCTTTTTCCAAACCTTTTCCAGAATCTTTTACCTGGATTATGAAATCCTTATCTGTTGCAGTTAAAGAAACATTGACCTCTCCTGTTTTTGTATACTTAAGTGCATTATCTATCAAATTATTTACAACCTGTCCCAATTTTTCCTTGTCAGCGGTTATTGGTGGAAGTTTAGATTTAGGCCCGGTGTAAGTTAATTTTAATTTCCTCATTTCCGCCTGGGGCAAAAGATTAGCGTAGTGGGTTTGTACTATTTTTTCCAAATCTGTAGACTCAAAAATGAATTCCATTTTCCCTCTTTCAATACGCGAGGCATTCAGCATGTCATCTATAAGAGAAATCTGGCCATTGTTGGTAAGTTGTGCCCGTTCAATTGCTTTCTTTAGATTTGGGGTAAGTTTTCCGTAATCCCCTCCCAGTACTGCGGCGAGATACCATTTTATCGTGGCAGGCGGTGTGCGAAGCTGATGTGAAGCAACGGAGATGAATTCAGCCCGGGCTTTGTCCATTACTTTCAGTTGTTCATTTGCATGCCCTAAATCTACAGATAATCGCTGTAGCATTTCTTTCTGCTCTATTTCTTTTCTAACACTTCTAATTAACAAGATTCCAAAAGTTAACACAAGAACAAACAAACTACTTCTTAAAATTAAGGTTGGAATATTATCCGATAATGTGACTTCAATGAAGGTTACGATCGAAAGCACTAATGTCAAAGCTTCTGTAGTAATCACTTTTACATTAAACAAATGATGCTTTACGATAGCGTAAGTGGTTAAGCCTATAAAGGGAATGAAAAATACTCCGCCAAAATTTATATACCGTGGATTCTCCAAAATGGCCGGAAAAACAAAATTAAAAATGATAAGAAGAATTGAGGTTATGGAAACACCTTGAAGTATAAGTTTTGTGGATTGCTTCTCTTCACCGCGTGCAACCCGCATCTTCATATATAAATAGTAGATTCCTAAACCAACCAAACTAAACACTGCTAACCCAAATATGGCTATACCCGGTCCGTTCGCTACTTTGGAAACCCGACCCTCAACTGTAAATTCACTAACGCTTTTGAATACCCAAGGAGTTAAAGTTAAAGAAGAGGCTATGACCGAGATTGGTACGCAATAATAACGGTAAATTTTCCGGTATTTTGAGCTTTCATAAGGAAAATAATAAAACAGTTCAAAAATGAAGAAACTGAACCAAACTGCAAAGAAAACAGCAATTCTCAAGATCCATAGTACGAGATAAGGCTCATGGAAGGTATAACTCAGATAATTTAAAATACTCCAAATCATGCCTGTAAAACACAGCGCAAGAAAAGTTTTATTAGTAAGATTATTCTTATCAGTGAAATATGTGGAAAAACCCATGGTCCCGATAAAGGCCACAGCTATTCCAACAAACAGTAGATCTATGTTTTTAAAAACCTCCAAATCCATTTAGTTTTTATTTACTATTACGTAATAGCGGGTTATAAAACTTTCCTTTAATCTATCTAGATCAATTCCAAGTGTTCTATATTTCTTTTCAAGGGCTTTTTCCAATATTCTTGTTTTTACCAAAAATTTCCTGATTTTTATCTTTTTAAGTAAATTTTTTATTTCGGGTATTGTATATGACGCTCTGGCAGAATAATACTGCAATTTCTTCATTATATTATCAGGTGGCATCGCTCTCTTCAATAGCTTGAAAGGCAAATCACGTTTTAAGTCTTGGATATATAACACTCCCCCTGGTTTCAACACTCTAATCATTTCTTTGAGTGCCTTACTTCCATTGGGGAAATGATGGAAACTATCCTTGGTAATTACAAAATCAAAATACCCATCCTTGAACGGTAAACTTTCTACGCTTGATTGAATAAATTTTGCATTTGTTAATTTTTTGCAATTATTTTTTGCAATTCTGATAGCATCTCGTGATACATCTATGCCTATAATCTCGGATTTTTTCAAGCGGGTTGCCAATTCTTTGCTTAACAGACCGGGACCGCTTCCTACATCTAGGATTTTTCCCTTCCTGCTGGTAAAAAAGTTTAAAGCATGGTCGACGAGAGGAATTATCCAGCGATTGTAATTCTCCAGGGTCATTGTTTCAAATACTTTCGACTCTACTGCCCCCATGGATTTAGGTTCAGGAATTCTTTTATTGAAAAACGTTTTGCTCATATATTTTCAACAATAATTTCCGGTTGTTTTTTTATGGAGACTGCAGAGGGAGGATCGGCATAGCCTAAACGAAAAAGCATTGCCACTTTGCCTTTTGACTCAAATAACTCAACCGTTCTAGAGTGCACATTCTTTATTTCATTTATTTCCTCTTGTGTGAAAAGAGAAACGTTCCCATCTTCAATTCTAGCAGCCAAGTAATATAATGCAGCCGTAGGCTGCAATGCAATTCTCTCTTTTGTGGCAGCAAGCCAAATTTTTTGGAGTACTCGGCCGGCGTCAACATAATTTCTTGGCGCATTGTTTTCTACTGTCAACAAAATAAAAGCGGCTGATGTAGCATATAATTTTTCCGTATCTTTGGATACCAGCTTGGGAATGCCGAAACGGCTAAGGAACTTAATAACTTTCCAATTACGAAAAAGTTTAAATGCTTTTTCTGCCGGCGCTTCTAACTCCAAGGTTTTAATATAAAGACCATCGCCATGCATCTTCTCTTCTTCTTTAGTCCATCTTATATAGCTAAATAATGGCTGATGAATATTGTAGTTCTCCAAAATTAGCCTTTCGTTTAAGCTTAAAAGCTTGGCTAGCTCTCTAATCTTATCCGCGTCTTCAAGTCCGAAAAGATTTACCCCCTCTTTTTTATAGTTCCTAATTTTCTCAAAAAATGAACGAGGTAGTTTTTCTGGTTTATACTTTTTCCTATTTGTAGATCTGAAAAAAATTTCATCATAAAACTCTGGATTTCCGGGACTTGTTTTAGTAAACCTTATTTCAGCAATCAAATCTTTTTCGGATCCTTCCGGGAATATTTTTATATCAGCACTAAAACCTTTATGTGAAGAAATTATTGATATGTTTTCCAATACGGCTCCGTGTGCTATATACGATCCTCGTTCAAGGTAGTTGTAAACAGTTTTATCTCCGCCAGGTATATTATACAGAAAAAGACTTTCGTTTTTTATAACGAATCTCCAAGGTTGCGCATTGTCTCCAGAAGGGGCATTTATTGATTTATTTACAATGTCTTTTATGTCTTCGGTCATAGTATTACTTTCGGTTTCTTCCCTTTTATATTCAAAATTGTCCTGGAACCCTTGCTTTGCTGGGCAAGCTTGCCATTTTTTAATAGCTGAATTTTTGGAATAGCCTTATCTCCTATTGTGTCTGACAATTTTCTATATTCAGTATTGATTGAGCTTAAAAGTTTAACAATAGTTTCAGTCAGCATTTGCTTCAGTTTCATAGAAGGATTAACTCCTTCTCTCAGCTCAAATTCAAAATGCAGTTCTTGCGTTTGGTGGCCCTGTAATTCTTTATTGTAAGCAAGGTAGTTACCTGTTAAATATTTGGAGACTTTGTTATCGTTCAAAACAATTGATAAGTGCTCAGGGTATATATTTAAGGCATAAAAGGTGACAGCAACATCTGTTCGTCCCTTTTTAATAATATACGGCTGATCCCAGTCACCAATCCATTTTGGGATTCTTACATCACATCTTTTTAAAATACCAATCATTTCATCTTGAGTAATCACATATCCAATATCATGGATATTATACCTAACCAACGGAATAGCTGAATCAACTGTAAAAATTAATTCATTATTTTTTTCTTCGAAATAAATGTAATTTGGTTCGTATTGAACGAGGGCAGGCAATGCTTCCTCATTCCCAAACAATTCATGGTTTAAATTTTTATTTTTTGCGGCGATTCTCCTTATGAAAATAGAGGCAGGAGTTTCAAACCCTAATACCCCAACATCAGCACATCCATATATTGAAACTATGTCTGTCTCCTTTGCTTTCAACTGCTTCATCATCTGGTCACGCCACCCTTCACTAAATTTATCACCCGCTGTCAAAACTTTAATACTTTCTGGCAACTTTATTTTTGCTTTAGCAACTTCGCTGATCACATCCATAAGGAAAGGGGGGTAACCTGCCAGAATTATATTTTTGAAGCAAGGTGCCAATACTCTAAATGAGCTTAAAATATCGGAACGCTCCACTCCAGGAGTTATAATGCTGATGTTATATCCACGACGCGCGACTTCCCTGAATGCTGCTAAAGTGTAATTTCCTGCGACCCAAACTCCCATTGAAAAACAAACGATAACCAAAGTGGATTGGGCTTTGTCGATCTTGTAAATATCTCTTACAATTTGTTCGTGAAGGTCACCAGCACGTTTTTCTTGCAAATCCCCCCTGAACCAAAATGTCGGACTACCGGATGATCCGGAGCTCGCGTAAGACATTGGGGCGATTTTTTTATTGGGGAACAATTCTCTTAATTCATGCTTGTAAAGATAGCTGTTTTTATCCGTGATCGGAAGCTTTAAAAAATCCCCGCTTTTCTTAACGTGCTTCAGATTATATTTGTTCTTCCTAAGAAATTTTCTATAAGCTTCAACTTTTGCAATTGCGTTATTGGCAACTGAAATGGCAAATCTAATATTATTCATGTTTAGCAAAGCTTTTGACAAATTTTTCTAATTTTTCTTTTCTAATCTTAAGAGATTCAGGAGATGAGTAGTTTGGAATTAAGGCAGACTCTAAGCCAAATACATACCTGCCGGATGGCATCTCTTGTTTATTAGCAATTCTTCTTAAAGCAAAAGACATCGCAGCACCAGCGATATTTGCAGTGGTCCCAAGCTGAGGAACGGACGCAATCGTCTTACCTATCTCTAAGACTGAGTCCATCATAGATTCGGTAAGATACTCAGGACCGACGATTTTAGCAGCTAAATTCAACCATGATTTATAATCCATGTTATCAAGCTGGCTTTCATCGATCTGGACAAGGTTATGAAAAATTGGACGGTCGGGTTCCAAGTCGAATCGTTCAACATCTAGGATTACATTGTCGCCGTTGTCCGTTGCCATCAGTACAGGTATCTGCAATTTCCTGCACATATTTCGTGCCAATACCTTCAAATCAATACTGTCCATTTCATCAATAAAAACATCTAGTTTAGGGTCAGCAAGGAACTGTTCAAGATTATCCTTATTAATACCTGATTCATATAGTTCCAAATGTGCGTATGGATCCAACACATAAACTTCACGAGCAGCTATCTTGGTTTTATTTTCACCAACATCGGTTAATCTTGCTCTCAGGCGGTTCAAATTTGAAATCTCTATAAGATCATGGTCTGCAATTTTTATATTTTTAGGTCCACCGCTCACAACAAGTGAATTCAGGATAGCTGAACCGACTGAAAGCCCAGCGACACCTACTTTAAGATTTCTGTAATTGAACTGTTCGTCAGAACTTATTATATTTCTGTTTCTTGCGGTTCGCAGTTTGTAATACTCATCCTCAGGTAAAGTTTTAACAACGACATTCAAATCTTCGTAATTTAAATAGACAGGCTTAATGGAAGTATTCTGCAGGAATTCCTGAACCATAGTTCTTGCATCAGGGTTATTCTTTTTAATGCCTGGGTTCTGGATAAAAAACAATTCCTCGAGAGATGAGGAAAAAGCATCTAATAATTTAGTGTTATCAGGAACCAGCTCTTCACGCTCTATCAATTTTGGCTTATTCATCTGCAATACTTAACGCTTCGAAATTCTTCAATGCGTTCATAACTTTATCCATATCATCTGCCAACACCCTATCAGTATCAACCCTCTTCATATTCTTGCGGACCTTCAAGTAGAGCTCACGTGTTATTTTACTCATTCGGTTTTCGATTTTTGTAAAATCAACTGCTTGGGAAAGAACTACAGCTTCAATTGCCAACACTATAAAAGCATTTGCACTGACTTGTGAAGTCATAAGGGCAGCATCAGTACCCATACTGACCACATCTTGATTATCAGCATTCGTTGAAATGCTATGAATATGCATTGGAAATGCCAAAGTCTGGCTATTTGCAGTTGTGGATGTTGCTACGAACTGCAAACCCTGCAAACCTAAAGTTAATCCTGGCTTGTTCAAATTAATAAATGGAGGAAGGAACTTGTTGACGTTTTTGTTTAAAAAGAAATTGATTCTTCGTTCGGATAAAAGTGTAAGCTTAACCAAAGCAGCTTTAAGCTGATCAATTGCTGATGCGACATAATCCCCATGGAAATTACCTCCATGGAGGAATACTTTATTTTTAACATCGACAATAGGATTGTCAGTAACAGAATTCATTTCGATACTAACAATTCGTTTGGTCCTAGTTAAAGTTTCTTGGATAGGGCCGAGTATTTGGGCGATGCAACGAAGTGAATACACTTCCTGGATAGCTTTTCCTAAGTCAATAACATCCTCGCCCAATGCACGATTAAGATCATCAGTACAACGATCGCGCAGTAATTTTGAACTGGACAAAATCTGACGCATGACAGATGCCACTTTATTCTGACCTTCTTGCGGCCGGGCAGCATGTAAAACCTCAGATAGACTATCTGTAAACCCGCGCACCAGCTCAAGTGACATGCTTCCATTTCTCACTGAAAGAGACAACAATCTGTCCGCCTGATCACATACAAAGGATGCTATGGCCGTCATAAACGAAGTGCCGTTTATTAATGCCAAACCCTCTTTTGGTTTTAGTTGATATGGTGGTATTTTTAATTTTTTGATTACTGAAGCAGTAGATACAATTTTCCCTTTATGCCAAACTTTTCCTTCTCCTATCAAACCCAATGCAATATGTGCTAATTGAACCAAATCACCGCTTGTACCTACTGCTCCATGTTCTGGTACGCATGGAATGATTCGGTTATTTATGAAAAAAATTAACCTGTCTATCAAATCCACAGACACGCCAGACAAACCTTGAGAAAGCGTGTTTAATCTGATAACCATAGCAGCTAATATATACTCAGCCGAAACAGGATTACCCATGCCAGTTGAATGACTTCTTATTAAATTAAGTTGCAGTTCCCAAAGCTGATCCTGACCCAACAAACGATCTGCCATTGGCCCAAAACCAGTATTTATTCCATAAATTGGGAATTTTTTTATATTCTGCATCAAAAAACTGTGACTTTGCACAATTTTTCTTCGAGCCGAGTTGTTTACACTGACTTTTGCATTGTTCTCACGGCAAAAGCCGACCAAATCTTTGATGGTTAGAGTCTTTCCATCCAATACTAGCGTTTTCATCGTAAATAGTTAATTTTCTGTGTTTTTGTGTCTGGAGAAACTTTTACAAACGTAGTATGCCCTATTTCTCCAAAAAAATCAAGTTATCCACCATCACTGGCAAATTGACTAAAATTGTCAATAAAATTAATCCTTGTTAGAATTTACATGTAATGCCCGCAAACAAGAAATCAAAAAAAATCCTGGTAGCTGAAGATGAACTGTCCATGAGGGAGATTGTGGTTGAAAAACTGCAATCCGAAGGCTATGTCGTGGTCCAAGCGGAAGACGGTGCACAGGCAATTCAAGGGATTGAAAAGGAAAAGCCGGATCTGATCCTGCTTGATTTAATGATGCCTGAAGTGGACGGCTTTGGTGTGCTTGAGTATGTTCGATCAAACAAGAATGATAAAATTTCAAAAATTCCGGTTATTATCCTGACAAACCTCTGGAGCAAGGAAGAAATAATCAAAACAAAAAACCTTGGCGTGCAGGCTTACATCATTAAAGCCTATATGACAACTGAAGAAATTCTTGAAAAGGTTAATGAAGTACTGGGAGTTACCGTAACTGCGGCATAGCCCTAACAAAACAAAACGGCCAATTGGCCGTTTTTTTATTCCACTTCCACTTTTCCCTCTTCGCCTTCTTCTTTCGTCTGCTCAGTATTTTGTGGCTGCGCCTCACAAGGTGAATTTTTATAACAATAGTAAGCCCATTTATCAAACCGTAAATCAATATATGCCAGCCTCAAACGGTTCTGGGCAGGAATCTGTCTGTTTAAAATCAAGGACAGGTTGGATAATTGCGCTTCCACCGGCCGGTTAATGTCAAAGAATACACCCCATCCTTCTGCAGACTTAAACTCAACCTGCTCTGCCGCTTTGCCCGGGACTTTAATCTCCCGCATGGCGGACCTGATTTTATTTGGCCACTGTTTGGTGGCACTGATCACAAACGCAACTAATTTGGTATTGTTCAGCTGCTCACCCACTGTAACTGTTTCAATCACTTGGTCAATTACGATCGGCAATCCGGTGGTGTCATCCACTGCCCTGACCACAAAACCTTCTTCATCAACCAGATAGTTGGTGTTATTAACGTTAAAGATAAAACCGGGATGGCGTTCAACAATCTCCATCTCAATTTTATTCGGCCAGACTCGTTTGTATGTTTTAAACTCCTTAACCAAAGGGAGTTCACTTGAAACCATTTCTAAGGTACCATTTTTGGACATAAGTGCCAGATGGTTTTTTGGCACCAGGAGCCAGCGCCCTTCTTCGGATTTCTTCAAGACGCTTACTATCTGGTCTCTGGAAACCTGCTGGTTGCCGGAAATAATAAATTCAGTAACCAAAAAATACGGAGAAATTATGAGAAAATATGCAAAAAAACCTGCCACGATAAGCAGTAAAAACTGATATAAACGGTTATCCAGATGCAACCAATGCAGAATATCATGAACAACCCCCTTTCCACGGGGATCATAAATGCGCTTATAATTCTGAGCACTTTTTATTTTGTTTTGGAATTCCTTGCTGCCGTAACGTCTGCTGGCTTCCATTTTCCGGCGATGGGGAGAGAAAATTTTCATTTTAAACCCTCAAACTAATTTTTTTCTATATGGTCTTTACCAAAATATGGCTGCAGGACTTTAGGTATTTTTATTGAACCATCTTCCTGTTGGTGGTTTTCAAAAATTGCGATCGGGAATCTGCTCAATACAACTGCGGTCCCGTTTAAGGTATGTACAAATTCATGCGAACCATCCGGTTTTCTGTACCTGATATTCAATCGGCGTGCCTGATAATCCGTGCAGTTGCTTGTGCTGGTTATCTCGCCGTAATCACCTTGCTTCTTGTCGTCACCTTTCATAATCATCCATGCTTCAATGTCATACTTTTTGTATGCAGGCCCGCCCAAGTCACCCGAGGCAATATCAATCACTCTGTAGGGAAGCTCCAATCCGTTCGCAATCTCTTTTTCAATTGCCAAAAGTTCCTGGTGCATTTTTTCGCTATCTTCCGGCTGGCAGTAAATAAACATCTCCAGCTTGGTGAACTGGTGGACGCGGTACAAGCCCTTACTGGTCCGGCCGTATGCACCGGCTTCAGTTCTATAGCAGTGCGACAGTGCTACGTATTTCAAGGGCCCTTTCGATAAATCAATAATTTCGTTGGCATGGAAACCGCCTACTGTGATCTCAGCAGTGCCGATCAGACTCAGATCAGTATTTTCCACGGAATACACTTGGGTCTCTTCACCGCGAGGATTAAAACCAATGCCTTGTAAAATTTCATTTTTTGCCAAATCAGGTGTTTCCATTAGCGTGTAACCGTGTTTGGTAACCACATCGATACCATAATTTATCAACGCCTGATTCAATCTGACCAGATCGTTTTTAGCAAAATAGAATTTGGAAGTGGCCACTTTTGCCCCGCGTTCAAAATCAATCAAATCCAAATCAGTCATCAACTGCTCATGGTCCTTTGGTTTGAATTTAAAATCCTGCGGCTCCCAATTTGTAAATACCACCTTATAATCATCTTCACCGCCTACAGGGCTTTCTGGATGGGTCAGGTTAGGAACTTTCATCAATAGCTCCTGCCAATTGTTTTCGATCGCTGCCAAAT
>DASPNG010000092.1:0-2327 GCA_035626635.1 Binatia bacterium
TATGGATTTGATATGTTATCTCTTTACTCTGGCCGATTGTCGGAGACATACATTATAGTTTACATGTTAACTATCCCTGAGTCAATTTGTTCTTTTTATATTGGTTCATGCCGTACCAACCCAAACCCGTGCCGATTAACACCAATGCACCAATTTTCATAATATTTTCCTGGGCCATTCCCCCCCTTACTTCCAGAGGAAAAGTAACTTCAGTCAGCCGCAACTGTCCCCTATTGAAACGGGCAGACATGGTATACGTGCCTGTCCTCTCAAAGCTATAGCTTAAAACTGTAAGCAGGTCTTTCGGCGAATACAAAAATGTGGACATTATCACCCCAGTATCGTCGCTGATCGTGACATAAACATTGTCAAAATCTGCCAGCTTGCTGGTATCTGTCTGGTTGAATAATTTGTAATCAAAGAGCACCAGCTCGTTGGGCAGCAATTCTTCCTTATTGGTACCAATATCAACTATATAACCATCCTGCGCCACATCATAAGAAATGCCGGTGGTGTGCGCATGCGCAACGGACGCAAAGAAAACTAATCCAATAATGATTATGATTTTTTTCATAAGGCTTTTTTAATTGTGTCTTTTTCGAAAACCGCCAAACCTTTTTTGGTTGAAATGTTTCCTTGGCGAATTTCTTACGAATGCTCTTTCTGGTGCTGGCTGAGACTGTCCTGTTCCTTGTTGGGACAAAGGCACCTTTGATACTTCCAACTGCTTCTTAATCAGCCTTTCAATATTTTTAACTTCTCTTCTCTGGTCATGGGTAGCAAAAGTAATTGCGTGGCCTGCCATGCCGGCCCTACCGGTACGTCCGATGCGGTGGACATAGTCTTCCGCAGTTGCAGGTAAATCGTAATTGATGACGGCTTGGATCCCGCTGACATCAATTCCCCTGGCAGCAATATCTGTGGCCACCAAAACTCTGTACCTTCCCAATTTAAAACCTTCTAAAGCTTCCTTCCTTTGGTTCAAGGAGCGGTTGGAGTGTATTTCTGTGCTGGTGTGTCCCATGTTTCTGACAATTCTTGCGACGTCCCTGGCTTTATGCTTTGTCTTGGAAAAAACCAGAATACTGCCTTTATATTCTGAAAGCAAAGATTTAAGCAATTCGTTCTTTTGTGTACGGTCAAGGAAAAATAGTTCCTGGGTAACTGATTTCACAGCAGTTCCTGCAGGTGCGACTTCCACCCGGAGCGGCAAATTCATATACGTGTTAGCCAGTTTCACAATCTCATCCGGCATTGTCGCTGAAAACAACAAAGTCTGTCTGACCTTTGGAACTCTTTGCAAAATCTTGTTGATCTGGGGTGCAAAACCCATATCCAACATACGGTCAGCTTCATCCAAAACAAGCACACCTACATTTGCCAGAGACAATTTACTATTTTCTAAGTGATCATTTAATCGTCCGGGTGTAGCAATAATTATGGCTGGATTACGATGAAGGGCGCGGATTTGCCGGTTCATTGCCTCTCCACCAATAAGAACAGCTGTTTTAAGGCCAATCGAATGACCGATCTTCTTTAAATTTTCGTCAATCTGCAGGGCTAATTCCCTGGTCGGTGCCAGGATCAAACCCTTTTTTTGTCCGCCGGACTGGGCCAGCCGTTGAATCATTGGTATACCAAAAGCCAAGGTTTTTCCTGTACCTGTCTGGGCAATACCCATCAAATCCTTGCCTTCTATGGCAATTGGTATCGATTGTCTCTGAATTGGGGTTGGAACCGTAAACTTGTTCTTGTGTAAAACCTCAAGTAATTTTGGTGCAATCCCCAAATTACCAAATCCTTGAATATCATTATTTATAGTCATTGTAGGCATAATAACAAAAAACCCAAATAAATCATACTCTCCTTGACGATGCTCCAGGAATATGGTTTGGCATAGGTCAAAAAAATTTATATAATTAAAAGGTAAAGTAACGTTTGGAGAAACAGAAAATAATGAAAATTGAGCAACAAAGATGGACCAAAGATACGGGTTGGGTCAAAATATCTACCCAAGATTCTATAAACCCTCAGTTGGTTTTTGTTTTTGGGGAACGGTCGTTGGTAGAAAATCCTTCGTACTTCCAAGAAATAAAGGGATTCTATCCGCACGCACATATTCTTATTTGTTCTACAGCCGGTGAAATCCTGGCTGAAAAAGTTACGGACGACTCCATTGTCCTAACAGCAGTCGAATTCCAAAAAACCACATTGCAGTTTGCTCAGGACATAATCAGCCACTCGGAAGACAGCAGGGACATCGGGAATAAGCTAGCGGAAACATTGCCTAAAAACGGCTTAGTCCATGCAATGGTATTTTCCGATGG
>DASPNG010000093.1:0-3845 GCA_035626635.1 Binatia bacterium
ACCATATTCGTAAGTCTGGAAAAGAGATTTCCCAACCCGTTTGCCAGATCGCCGTTGTATCGGGCCAAAAACTTTTCTTCTGAAACGTCACCATCCTGTCCAAATGGAACTTCGCGCAGCACAAAATATCTTACGGCATCCGGGCCGTACTTTTGCGCCCATTCAACAGGGTCAATGACATTACCCAGGGACTTAGACATTTTCTGTCCGCCGGAAGTAAAAAATCCATTTGCGTAGATTGCTTTTGGGGTTGGCTCCTTAATCGCCAAAAGCAGCGCTGGCCAAATTACGCAGTGGAATTTGATAATATCTTTCCCCATCAAATGGATATCTGCAGGCCAGAACTTTTTGTATCTCTCATCATCAGCACCATAACCGATTGCTGAGCAGTAATTAAACAGTGCTTCCACCCAGACATAGGCAGTCTGGTTTTCATCCCAAGGCAAAGGGATACCCCACTTTACGTTTGGTCTGGAAATCGCGGTATCTTCCAATCCCTGGCTGATGAAAGACAGCACCTCATTTTTCCGGGCCTGGGGCCAGATTTGAATTTCATCACTTTCAATTCTCTTTTTCAAAATATCCTGATAATCGGAAAGTTTAAAAAACCAATTTTTTTCTTTCAATAACTCCGGTTTAGTTTTATGGTCAGGGCATACGCCGTCCACCAAATCTGATTCCTTAATGAATGCTTCGTGGCCAACGCAATACAACCCTTCATACTCCCCTTCATACAGCTTGCCGGATTCCTTCAGCTTTTCCAGAAATATTTTCACTGCTGCCTTGTGTCTTGGTTCAGTGGTCCGGATAAAATCATCCGGCGCGATACTTAAAATATCCCATGCCAATGAAAACTGAGCAGAAACTTCATCTACGAATTCCTGCGGCTTTTTGCCTGCAGCCTGTGCTGCTTCGGCAATCTTTGCCCCATGTTCGTCTGTTCCAGTCAGAAACAAGGTTTCGTGACCGAGCAAACGATGCAGACGTGCTAAAACATCGGCTGCGATGGTTGTGTATGCTGAGCCGATGTGAGGTTTTGCATTTACATAATATATCGGGGTAGTGATATAAAATTTCCGTTTTTCTTCAGTATTTGCCATAAAAATCCCTTTCAATCTCAAGCATTATACCACAATTTGCTATTTGCTGCTGGTTAAAATTAAGCTATAATCAACTTACAGGAACGCCCCCAAGGAGGCGCAGATGACACCATATGCAGGATCGGTTGCATGTGTCGAGCAGATCGACAGCCGAATCACCATTTCCGGCATCACCCCACTTGATGCTCAGGAAGTGCTTCTGACCAGCGGCGTGTTGGTCTTCTCCGAGCTCGGACAGCTCAGCGTGCACGTCCAGGACAATTGCACCCAGCTGGAATTCAGCGCCGAAGCTGATCCCTCTGTTGTCGACACCGTGGTAGAGGTGTTGCGCAACAAGCTCAACGCACACATCGACAACGATCTCATGTATCAGGCATTGACTGCCGGCAGCCGCCCCCTAAGAGGAAGGAAACGCCGCATCCCACTCCTGCTCAACGTCGGCAAGAGACCGCCGCAAACTCATCCCACGTCATTCGTGATGTAAGGAGTCATCACCCAGAAATAAAAAAGCCCAGGCTACTGCCCGGGCTTCGTTTTTTATTCTTCCAGTTTCTTTTCAAAATCCTCAACCGAATCGCTGTTCTGCATGTCATGAATAAAGACTTGGATACCGCTGAGAATCGGCACAGCAATAATCGCTCCCAACCAGCCGCCCAAAGACCCACCCACCAAAATTCCCAGAATAACAAGTATTGGATTTAAACCGACGCTCTTGCTCATGACCATTGGCACGAGCAGGTGATTTTCAAGCTGCTGAATAATCAGATAAAGAATAACAACAGCCAAGACTAAAGGCGGGTTCTGGATAAACGCAAAGAATGCAGCCGGAATTACGGCAATGATTGGTCCTATATAAGGAATGATTTCCAGTATCCCGGCAATCAAAGCCAACACCAAGGCATAATCAACTTTCAAAATAAGTAGACCTACATAGGTAATGGCAAATATTGAGAGGCATAAAATCAACTGCCCCAAGACCCAGCCACCCATCTTCTTCTGGATCTTTGTGACCAGCCTTAATGCATAAGCCTGGTTCTTGAAAGGAATAAGGTGTCTGACAAAATTTTTGGTGCCGTTTTCTTCAGCGCTGAGATAGAAGGTAACAACAATCACGGTGATCACTGACAGGAATCCGTCAAAAATACTTCTTGTTGCATTAAACAATCCTTGGGAAATACTGTTTGCCATATCCTGGAAGTTCCGTGTTACAGTTTCATCTATACCATATTGGTTAAGATTTTCCCTCAGCCCACCAATTTTTGAGACAAAGTTATCGTAAAAATCACTTTGAGAAATGGAATTAAACTGCTCAATAATCGGCGGAATCAGCAATGCGATAACCATGCCAAAAATGCTGAGGAACAAGATGAAGACAATCAGAACGCTGATAGCCCTTGGAACTCTCTTTCTGGCCAGGTAATCAGCCAAAGGATCAATTGCAGAAGAGATGATTATAGAAATTATCAAAAGCAGGAGAATATCGCGGACCGAGAACAAAAACCACAACAAAAGCGACACCAAAACTACTTTGATGATGGTTATTGTTGAAACGTTTACTGTCTGTATTCTGTCCATATAGGTTTATTATCACACATAGCCCAAGCTTATACAAGGTTATTCCCTCAACTTGTCCAGAGTAGCTATATTCTTAGGATCCCAGGTTGGATCATCTTTTGGCGTCTCCAGAATCCAATCCAGCTTACCGAAAACCTTGTGTTTTGCCAGCAGCTTGAATCCTTCCAGTCCGATTTTCCCTTCTCCAATGTGTTCATGACGGTCCAAATGCCCTCCCAGCCCTGCTTTTGAATCATTGGCATGGACCATGACCAGTTTCTCAAAACCAATCAGCTTATCGAACTTTTTCAGAGTATCGTCAATGGATTTTTTGTCTGTCAGATCATAGCCGGAAGCAAACATATGACATGTGTCCAAACAAATGCCAATGTCGTATTTTTTTAATTTTTTGTTGTCCAATATCTCAGCCAGCTCTTCAAATGTGTCGCCGACAATCTTTCCTGCACCGGCTGAAATTTCCAATAGCAGTTGCGTCTTCCCTTTATATCCGTTCATCACTTTTTCAATTCCCAAAGCCACCCGCTCCAAACCTTCCTGCTCCGAGTAATCACCAAAGCTTCCGAGGTGGGTCATAATTGCCCGCGCGCCAAGCAGTGACCCGCGTTCCAATTCCTGCCGGACCACTGAAATAGATCCGTAATAAATATTGTTTTTTGCAGAAGAAAAGTTAATGAAGTACGGAGTATGGATGTAAAAAGTATCCAAGCCGTGTTTATCCATTTCCGCTTTAAACTGTTTTTGAATCTCTGGGGTAATTTCTTTTACTGGTCCGCCGTGCGGGGACCTTGAAAATATCTGAAAAACTTCAGCTTTGACTTTGGCTGCATTGCCAGGCGCATTCCATAAACCCCCGGCAATTGAAACGTGTGTACCAATTCTCATATCTTCATAAAACTATCTTTACTTTGTAATGTCTTTATCTTTTTCTGAAGGTGGTAATTCAATTTTCCCCCAATGGATATGGTTCCATCCCCGTTCATAGGCATAATACAGGATTAAACCAACAATAAAAGTAGTGGCTCCGACCTTGCCGGATTCGCCAATATGTCCAGTATAAAAATAAGTGATGCCAATTGCCATAATTGCAGCAATTACTTTCCAAATCAAAGCTTTGACAAAAGTTCTAGAATGGAGGTCTTTGTACATTTTTTTTATAATTCAAGTTTTTTT
>DASPNG010000094.1:0-17069 GCA_035626635.1 Binatia bacterium
TTGGGTTTTGCTGACTTACATAATCAGGACAATTGAAATCAGTTCCCGTATTCCTGCTGCTTCCATATCAAATATTCCATTTCCTCTCTGGGCAATGGTCGTGTATTATTTAATTCTGATTAAATCATTGTTATGGAAACCAAAACAAAAAAATTAATTTCATATATTATCCTGCCGCTGCTTCTGGCACTCTGTTTTGTCCAATATCTCCACGCACAGGCAGAGCCAGATTGGCTGATGCATGTGAATTTTTTTGACGTGGGCCAAGGGGATTCATTTCTAATCACCACTTACGAAGGTAATCAGATACTTGTAGATGGCGGACCAGGTAAAGGTGTTTTGGAGGAATTAGGGAGAGCAGTCCCATATTACGACCGAGTAATTGAAATGGTGGTTTTAACTCATCCGCACAATGATCATATGGAAGGCTTGGTTGAGGTGCTTGAAAAATATGAGGTCAAAAAAATACTCATGCCAAATGTGGAGTATAAATCTACGGTGTATGAGGAGTTTCTCCGGGCAGCTAAGGATGAATCTGCTGAAATAGTGTATGCAGCGCAGGGTCAGCGCATTTATCTGGATAAGGCAACCGTACTGGACATCATGTATCCGCTTAGCAAAGAAGTGGCTAAACCGAAGAAAAGCGATGATGTAAATGATGCATCAATTGTGGCTAAGGTCACTTTTGGCCGGACCAAAATTTTACTGACAGGAGATGCCGGCAGCGATATTGAAAAAAAGCTGCTGCCGATGTTTGATTTGGATGCGGATCTGCTGAAAGTAGGGCATCATGGCTCTAAACACTCCACTTCGGAAGAGCTGCTGGCTGAGGCGACTCCTGAATATTCAGTGATCCAGGTGGGGAATAACAAGTACGGGCATCCGGCACCTGAAATCTTGGAAAAGTTGTCAAAAATCAACTCAAAAGTATACAGAAACGACCATCAAGGTAGTATTGAGTTTGTTTCAGACGGCAGCGTTTTCCGGCCAGTTGAAAACTAATTTACAAAACCCGCAAAATCCGGTAATCTAGTAAGGCAAAAATTAACCTAAAAGATACATGAGCACAAAAACCATAGTCGCGTTAGTTGTAGCTTTGGCAGTAATCGCTGGCGCATACTTTGCTTTCCGACCAGACAACCAGGGCAATAATACTGAAACCAATAATACTGAGACACAAAACACAACTAACAACAATAATCAGGAGAATAACCAAGTGACTGAACCTACGCCAACCCCACCAGCTGCCAGCACCACAGCCCCATCCAGTGCAGTAGTAAAATTTGAAACTACTGAGGGGACTTTTGAAGTCACTCTAGATGGTAAATCTGCCCCGCTCACTGTAAATAATTTTTTGAAGCTCACTAAAGAAGGTTTTTATAACGGTCTGACCTTCCACCGCATTGAACAGATTGAGGGGTTCAGATTAATCCAAGGCGGCGACCCAAACGGTAACGGCACCGGAGGCCCAGGCTATACTGTCCCTGCTGAAATTAAGTTGAAGCATACTAAAGGTGCAATCGCTATGGCCAGGACTGGCGGCAGAATGCCTGACGGCACCGTAATCAATCCGGAAAAGGCATCTTCCGGCAGCCAATTCTATATTGTTCTGGAAGACATTCCGCAGCTGGACGGCGAATATACTGTTTTCGGTTACGTCACATCCGGTCTGAATACAGTCGAAAAGATTGGCAGTACACCAATCGAACCTGGATCCATCCCGTTGAAGACACAGGTAATTAATAAAGTTTCAGTTGTAAAGGAAACACCATAATGTCCAACCATCCCAAGGAAGAGCGTACACTGGTTTTGATTAAACCAGACGGACTGCAACGAAATTTGATCGGAGAGATTATTGGCAGGTTTGAACGCAAAGGGTTGAAGATCATCGGGATGAAAATGATCCAGTTGAATGAAGTGAAATTGATGGAGCATTATGGCAAGTATTCAGACAAGCCATTCTTTGACAGCTTAAAAAACTACATGTCCTCCTATCCGATCATTGCCATGGTCTTGTCAGGAATCAAGGCAGTATCCGCGGTCCGGATAATTGTAGGAAAGACAAAAGCTTATGAAGCTGATGCCGGCAGTATCCGCGGTGATCTTGCCATGAGCAGCCAGTCTAATCTGGTCCATGCCTCAGACCCAGAAGAAGACCCAGAAGGGGAAGTGAACAGGTTTTTCAAACCAGAAGAACTGTTCTCCTATAAAAAAATTGATTTTGATCTGTTGTACGGCGAAGACGAACGAGCTTAAACCCACGGAAGTGGGTTTTCTTGCCAATAAAAAAAGCACCTGTCAGCTTCCTATAACCGGAAACCGCAATCAGGGCAATTTTTGAAGCCTAATCCGATCCAATCCTGATGGAATTCAAAGCAATTGGATTGAGTAGGGATGTCGAGCCGAAGGAGAAGACCACATCCGCAGCACCTTCTCATTGTGCTTTGTGAGTGAGTCTTTTGAAAAGGACACGGTTGCGGGAGAGGTAATTGCATGATCTGCATATCCTCTCCGGTGACCACGAAGTGGTTCGATTGGGTACCAAACTCGTCACGACCCTCGACAGTCGTTCCTCCTAGAATTTCTATTACTGACATACTCCCTCCCAGATAGTAGATAACAAATTGTATAATTTTTCATAGCTTACGTCAACCCATGCCTGAACTCCCAGAAGTAGAAACAGTGGTTTCAGAATTGAAGCCAAAACTAAAAAACAAGACCATAAAAGAGGTCCGTGTTTTGATGCCTAAAATGGTGGCGCTTGGTCCTGGAACTTTGTCTAACCTCCGCAAGCCGGACGCTAAAACGCACGTGAAGTTTGCCGCAACGCTGAAAGGTTTGAAAATTACTGACGTAAAGCGCAGGGCAAAATTGATCATTATTGATCTGGCAGGCAAGTTTGCGATTTTAGTGCACCTGAAGATGACTGGCCAGCTTATTTTTCTGGCCAAAAAAGAACTGGACAAGCAGCTTCGACTTTTGAATATAGAAAACTACACTCCAGTCCGCCTGCCAGCCAAGTCCACCCATGTAATTTTTGAATTCACGGACGGATCCAAACTTTTTTATAATGACTTCCGCCAGTTTGGATACTTAAAACTAGTCACGGATAGGGAATTGCCGGAAGTAAAAGAACTGCAGGGTTTTGGTCCGGAGCCTTTGGAAAAAGATTTCACGTACGAAGTTTTTGAAAAAATTTTAATGCGGCGGCCAAAAGCAAAATTAAAACCTTTCATTATGGATTCAAATATGATTGCCGGCATCGGCAATATCTATTCTGATGAGATCGCGTTTTATGCCAAAGTCCGCCCAATCCGTACTTTGAAATCCCTAAAACCGGAAGAAAAAAAGCTGCTGTATAAAGGAATTAAGAAGATCTTATCCGATGCTGTAAAACATTACGGCTCCTCAGTCGGCGACTTTGTCCGGCCGTCAGGGGACTGGGGCAGCTACGGAAAATTGCATAAAGTTTATGGTCGGGCAGGAAAACTGTGCTTTGCTTGCGGAACCCCAATCAAAAGCTTAAAATTCAATGGAAGAACGGGCTCGTTCTGCCCTAATTGCCAGAAATAACATGGATATAAATAAGTGGGAACAACTTAAGGAAAGCCTGAAACAGAAGTTCGAAATCGAAGATGAAGGAACCGAAGATTTAACCATGGATACCCAGGACGGGGAAGTGGTTAAGGGATCGGCAAATTTTGTAGTGATGCAGACACCCGTGGGTAAGGTAAAGCTGTCTTTTGAAAAAAAGCCGCTGGTACTTGAAAAGAAAGAACATTTTTCCCACCGTGCCGGACAGGCCGCCAGAGTAGAATACGTATTTTCAGATAAAGAGTTCACTTACAAACTGAAAGCTTATAAGTGGAACGATATTGATGAAGATTGGGACGAGATCGATGCAGAAAACTTTAGTTAGATCATTTACCCAAACCAAAGTCACTCAGGGGATACTATCCACTTTGAGTTTTTTTGAATTGTATAAGCTCCCGGTTTCTTTGGATCGTCTCCACCAACTTTTATACCGCACCCAAGCGACAATCGAAGAAGTGGAAAGCGAATTGACCAGGCTTGTTAAGCTGGACGTCGTCGTACATAAAAATGGACTTTATGCATTGAGTGATTGGGACGAGGCAAAATACCTGGCTAACCAGATGGAAATTGATAAACGGTGGGCAAAAGTAAAGAAGTACTATTGGTTACTGTCATCCATTCCGTTTGTGGAACATATTTCTGTGATCAACAGTATAGCCATGGGGAATGCCGACAGTGAATCGGATATAGATTTTTTTGTTATCACAAAACCAAACCGCCTATACTTTGTCCGCACTTGGGTAATTCTGTTTTTCAAACTTCTCGGCGTTTACAAAAACAGGAAAGTAACAAACGAAAGATTCTGTTTTGGTTTTTACATCACATCTGATAATTTATCCATCAAACATTTGTTACTGCAGGATGAAGATCCTTATCTGACGTTTTGGTTGGGGACGATTGTCCCGGTTTCCGGTCACCGTACCTATGAAAGGTTTATGAAAGAAAACCGCTGGATCTATTCCTGGCTGCCAAATTTCAGGACAATTTACCGGGAAGAAGTTATCCGTTCTTTGAAGCCAAGAAGAAGGTTGAAAATGGTTTTGGAAAAATTACTTGTTTTACCTGCGATGGTATTTGAACCAATCTTAAGGCGCATTCACGTCAGGCATACATTTAATCTTCCGGAAAACCACTGGAAAACATCAAGTACTATCGCCAACAAATACATGCTGAAGCTGCATGCTATAGATCCTAGAAAAGAACTACGTACAAGATTTTATAATGTACTACGGCAGTACAAATAAAAAAAGATAACCATGAGGTTATCGCTTTCGCTTTTTGGCAGTAGTAGTCGTAGCCTGCGCTGATCAAGGCCCTTGCATTTATATCCTTCTTTATTTAAAATGTATAAGCAAAACGCAAACAAAAGTGCTCCTCTACGGGCACTTTTTAATCCGTAATTAATTTAGGAAACATTATGAACATCAAACCTTTGGGTGACAGGATTGTGGTCAAACCAATCGAAATGCAGGAAACTACGGCTTCAGGCATAGTGCTTCCAGATACTATTGAGAAAGAAAAGAAAGCACAAGGCGAAGTCGTGGCTATTGGTGAGGGCGAAAAGATCCAGAAACTGAACTTAAAAGTGGGGGATAAGGTTATATACGGAAAATACTCCGGCGATGAAGTTGAAGTTGAAAAAGTTGAGTATAAAATTTTGAAAGACGAAGAAGTTTTAGCAGTAATGCAATAAGAGGTAGTCATGACTGAATGGAATAATGAAATAACCAAAGACGAGAAATGGAATAACGAATTGAAGGGTCCAGAACCAGAAACTGATTCTGAACCAATTGAAAGGAAAGAATAATATGGCAAAAGAAATTTTAAACGGCACAGAAGCAAAGAAAGCAATTAAGACAGGCGTTGATATCGCCGCGGATTTAATTAAAGTTACTTTGGGTCCAACCGGCAAAGCAGTTATTTTAGACCGCGGCTTTGGCAGCCCAGTCATTTCAGATGACGGCGTGACAGTGGCAAAAGAGATTGAACTGGAAAACAAATTCCAGAATGTTGGCGCGTCACTGATCCAGGAAGTCGCCAACCGCACCAATGAAGAAGCAGGTGACGGCACCACTACCGCAACCGTTCTTGCGCAGAAAATGATTGAACAGGCATTTAAGACAGTTGAACAATATCCTAAGAAATCCTCAGATTTGAAAAAGGGCATGGATAAGGCGGTGAAGTTTGTGGTCTCAAAGCTTGCCTCTATTAAAGAGGAAGTAAAGACCAAGGAAAAAATTGAGCAGGTTGCAACTATTTCCTCCCTTGATCCGGAAGTGGGCAAATTGATTGCAGAAGCCATGGAAGAAGTCGGGACTGACGGCGTGATCACTGTTGAAGAAGGTCAGGCTATTGGCTTGGAAAAGGAAGTCGTGAAAGGGATGCGGTTTGATAAAGGCTTTGTTTCCGGCTATATGGTTACTAACGCAGAACGGATGGAAGCTGTTTGGGAAGACCCTTACATTTTGATTACTGACAAAAAGATTAGCGCAGTACAAGATATCATTCCGGTTATTGAGAAAGTGGCACAGGCTGGACGAAGAGACATGGTTATTATTGCCGATGACATAGAAGGTGAGGCCTTAGCGCTGTTTGTGGTCAATAAACTGAAGGGTACCTTTAATGTCTTGGCTGTGAAGTCTCCGGGTTTTGGCGACCGTAAGAAAGAAATGCTCCAGGATATTGCTGTTTTGACCGGTGGCCAGGTGATCAGTGAGGACTTGGGGTTGAAATTGGACGCAGTCACTCTGGAACAATTAGGTAAGGCCAGAAAAGTAATCGCCACCAAAGAACATACTACCTTAGTTGACGGTCAGGGTGATAAAAAAGCGATTGAAGACCGCGTGGGTCAAATCAAGAATGAGTTGAAGAATTCCACTTCCGAGTACGAAAAGGAAAAGTTGCAGGAACGGATGGCCCGTTTGTCCGGTGGAGTAGGGGTGATCAAGGTGGGTGCATTCACTGAAACAGAAATGAAAGCCAAGAAGTTCAAAATTGAAGATGCTTTGAATGCCACCAAGGCTGCAGTGCAGGAAGGAATCGTTTCAGGTGGTGGTGCCGCATTGGCTTGGATTGCACCGGAACTGGAAAAAGAAATCAACCGCGGGGATATGTTTTCACAGTTTGAAAGAGAAGGGGCTTCAATTGTCCGCGCATCCCTTGAACAACCATTAAGACAGATTGCTGATAATACTGATGCAGAAGCTGCTGGAATTATTTCATACGTCCAGCAGGGCAGCGGCAGACGCGGTTATGATTTTTCCAAATACACCAGAGAGAATTGGGAAGCAGGAAAAGTGGAAGATATGCTGCAAGCCGGTATTGTTGACCCATTGAAAGTCACCAGACTTGCTTTGGAGAATGCGGTATCTATCGCCTCCACTTTAGTCACAACAGAAGGAATTGTGGTTGATAAGCCGGAGAAAAAAGAACATTCCCATGGCGCACCTGACATGGGCATGGGCGGAATGGGTTACTAAACCTAGACATAAAAAAAGACCTGGCTACGGCCGGGTTTTTTAATTTGAGGTTTGTGCCTCAGCAAGCATTTGCCTGGTCTGATAAAGGCCAGCGTAGTGGCTTTGTCCCTTAGGAGTGGGGGAGATGTGGATGACGATTGTATTCTTATCCACCTTCTCTTCCGAGAACTCAAGCAGTCCAAGCTCTCTGTGGTAATGGACGTACCAGTTAATGTGGTAGTAGGAGGTGTTCTTTTCCGGATCTCCGTAGATCACATCCAGAGATTCTCCCTGGTGGATCTTGTGCAGCTGTAAAGCGGTTAGGCTTTCTGCCTCTTCCGGATTTGTCTGCCTTTGAACCCAAGTACTGGTTCGTTTTTCGACAAAGGCTTTCAAATCCAGGTAAATGCCGATAGCTGCAGGGCTATAGCTGGGTTCTGCGGGGCCGTTTCCGGCTGACACGGGGGTTGGCCAGAGTTGCAAGAGGGCAACCATGGCTAGGGGAGCAAAATGCTTCATGGTTCCTCCAAGTATGCTTGTTACCCATATTATGGACCTAATTTCTAACCTAAGCAAATCCAGAAAATGGCTTAAATAAGCCATTTTTTAGGCAGAAGTGTTGACAAAGCTTCCGTTTTGGAGTATACTTAGCTGTTCTTTTAAATACAGAAGTTTCCTTCCTTCCCGTGGTTCTGCAAAGCTAGGCTGATGCCGTTCAACCTTTGCGGTACCAGCGGATCGGAGGAAACTCCGGTCAATCTCTCTGCGCGTTCTCACAACGAGGCCAAAACATGCCCCTGTAGCGAAGCACGAGCACCAGTCACCCTGTCGAGGGCGGTAACGATACACCAATCTCGGCGTGATCTATATGATCGTTTTTTCCCAACGGGAGAAAGCAATGGTTACTGATAGAGGGCCGCCGGAAAAAAGTTTCATATGGGATCCTCATAGCAGGATCCCACCATTCTCTAGGGTTTCAAGAATTTGGAATCCTGAAGATCGGTACTTCACAACTTAGTAAAATCCAAATCGTTTACAGGAAACGATACGTGATTTGTCTTTTGTTCGCAATCACATCGTCTCCGTAAACACGGGGATTTTTTGTTTCCGTCCACTCGGCTTCACACGGAGTGACATATGGCACTCAGATCGTTCACGTACTCGCAGATCACTCTCGGTGCGTCGTTGGTTCTGGCTGGTGCAGCTGTCGTTCTGGTCCAGGTGATTGAGCGCTACCAGATCAATCCGTTCATCCCCTGGGTTAAGTGGGTGTTGTACGGTGTCATTTGGACCAGTTTCGGACTCGCATTCGCCGTGTGTTTGTTCCATAAGCCGGACACGGACGAAAGACCCGAATACCTGCGGAACCAGAAAGTCGCCCCGCGCACAAGATCTAGGAAGTTCTAGGAGGATCCTACCGCACAGGCGTTCGCCAGTGCAGGGTTGCCGCCCATACTCACCTTCAGACAACGTCGGCAAACGTTGTCTCCCTTCCAAAACATTTCATACGTGGAATTTTCCGGAAGGGAATAGCAAACGAGGTAAATATGAAGACCAAGAAGCCTCGGAGAATCGGTTCGCGACCAAAGACAAACAGGTTCCGGCGGATCATGAAAATCGAGATCAGCTGGATCAAACAAAAGCGAGGTTAGATGCCTGCAGCGAGTGTGGTGAAAGACCGTTCGGGTGTGGCGATTATCGAAAAGAAAGCGCCCTTTCCGAAGAAGCCGGCTCCTCCGCGGATCGTTTACGTGGGCAAGATCTAAACCAAAAACACATGCATCACAGGAGGTGCATCATGATGTTCCAAGCCGTGATCGTTGATGGACGCGTTCTGGTCGAAAAAGGACGCGACACGCTGGAACTGAGCCTGGACAGGGTCCGCCACGAGTACATGGACCAGAATGGTCAATACTACCGTTTGGACGGTCCGCTGGCTGCTCCCATCCAGGGTGTGCCTCCGGTCAGCTGGGCATCACGTCTGGCGCCGGAGACGCGTTACCACTGAATTTCCGCAAGACCAATCCCGCCTCACATCCTTCCATCACAGAGCTTACGCTCAGCGAGACCTCTGCTGCAAAGCAAGTCTCGTCCCTTCCAAAGAGTTTCAGTAATTGGAACTTTGTGGAAGGGAAACTCTTCAAAGAGTAGTACCTAAAAATCCCCCAAAACCAAACATTGCAAGAGGTGAAGAATGGTTATTCGTCTGGTCCTGTCCAGCTGGCTGTTCGCGATCATCGCAGGAACTGCCATCCGGTGGGGAGTCGGATTCCTCTCATAACCCAAAGTTCATTCGGCCAAATGACGGGCCGGCAATAGGGCGCCTAATATTAAATGCCCTAAACTCGTCTATAACAAAAACACCGCATGCAGACGGAAATTCTGCATCAAGGAGGAGTTAGAGAGTTAACCTATCTGGGTCACGCAGCGCCCAAACATAGAACTGCGTCAGGCTTTGAGGATGTGCCAAAGCAATACATCCTCACCTTACTCCAGCGTCTGAATAAATCAGGCCCTGAAATAAAGAAGATTTCCAGAATGTTGGGCACTCAAATGAGTTTCGAGGGATAAACTTATTTATTGCCCATTTCACTCAGGAGAGTACCCAGCATTCTGGAAGTTGTCTTCCAAAAAAGTCCCCCAATCCACTCGGCGGAACACGTAAGAGGTGAGTCTATGTCACAGGCCAGGACGTTTGACTATCTGATGGTCGCAGTCGCAATTTCATTTGCGGTTCCGATTATCCTGTTTCTCCCGCCAAAGATCGGCGGATACGTTCTGGAGTTTGTTTTCTCTTCTCTTGCCAGCGTGCTGGAGATCGGGTTCTAGGATATTGCAGGAGGGAACATGAAGAAGTTCGGTTTCGGGCTGATGTTGGCGTCATCGTGCTACGCGGCACTCACGGGATACATCAGCTGGCACCAGTTCTTCATCGGTTGGAACATTGTTTTCGTGGCGGTGCTGGTGATCTCGATCATCATCACTGTCATCAGAGACTTCATTGTTCCACAGGTGAAGAAGGTCTCGGAAAGCTACAAGCGCGAGTACGAGGCAGCGGTCGAAGCCAACAAACCTTTCACAAATGAGACGGAGTACCGCATTCACCTGGATCTCGAGGATCCAGAGCGAGTACCGGATATTCAGCTCATAGAAAGGTAGCGAATTAAGGGGAGCAGCGATTTCATATACAGGTCTTATCCTGCTCCTCTCCCTTTTTCAGAATTGTATGAGTACAGCTTTGGAAAAGGGATTATTAATCCCATTGTTTCCCCCCAATAACTCAAAGGAGAGTAGAGAATGCCGTTTGTTGTGCCTCCCGGGAACGTGCTGGTAGTCATGCAGAGGAAAGTCGAACTCAATCCAAACGAGTACGGCTGCACCAATTTCCAGGTCTTTGTCGCCGGTAGCAAAACCAGCAAAGAGATCCGGCGGGAAGGCGTGCTGCTGAACAACCAGAAACCCCAGATCACACTGCACATGCCCGGGAATCGCAAGATCATCAGGAATAACCACGGAAACGTGGAAGTGAGCACGATCAGCGCCCGCGGCGTCGTGTCAGTCGAAGAAATGGAACTGGCCACGGCCTGATCCGTTCCGGTGGGGTGTCTCAGGACACTCCACCCTTCCAAATTTTTCTTTGTTCAGGGTCTTGGGTGTTAACGAGGGGGAATGCAACCCAATCAGTCCCTTACTTGTATTAACACCCAGCACTCTGGACGAAAGTACCTTTTGTCTTTAGAATGTAGCGTAGTTTGATCGGAGGAAGAATGACAGATTGGGATGGTCGGTCGGCTACTGCTGAAGAAGCCCGGAAAGCGACCTGGCTGGTGTTCATCTTTGTGCTTGCCATGGCCTTCGCCCGGCAATTTCAGTAAAGGAGTTGGTATGGGTTTAGGAATCCACGACGACGGTGTGGAACGCAACAAGTACGTTCCGCCGGGGAAGCTTTTGATCCTCCGGCACGATACCGCACGACCCTTCCGTTTTCCCGGCGAGGAAGTCTCGACAGAAGAACTCCACGGCGGAGATCTGGTCGATGACACTCCCGAAAACCGCACGCAGTACGGTGCATGAAGCGAGGAGCAGCCAGCTGCTCCTCCTCTCTCTAGTGAATCCAAAAGTTTGGGTTCAGCAGAGAGGGATGAAGTTCACACAAATGGAGGCAAGATGAGTCAGTTGCGCTTGGTTGTCTGCAACGGCAATCCCCGCAGTTTCAGGTTGGCGCGCATCAATGCTCGCGAGAACAGGGAGGCATACGTCAACTTCGTGGAAGACATCCGGCTCGACGCCCAGGAGTTGTACTCGATGGTGGATTCAGACGGTGTACGGAAGAGGTGCTTGTCCAGCGAGGAAGTCGAGCGACTGGCTCGCGGATTCCGGCTCGAGTTCGAAGAGCAGGTTGACATGGAGCACCATGTCGAGAAGTGCGCAAACTGCCAGAACAGGGTTGACCACGAGCAAAGAGAAGTGCTTCGCGAACGTGAGGAGATGAACGCTTCAATCGAGGAAGTTTACGAAGCCCACCTCTACTACTAGACTCAAAGAGGGAACGGACGTTCCGTTCCCTCAACAATTTATTCTCAGATATCTGCCGACGAAGATTTTTCCGCTCTTTCATTCGCAAGAATGAAATGAGTTGATAAATCTCTCCTGTTCGTCGGCAGGTACCTGGGAATTTTTTTATCCTTTGACTTCGCCCCAACTATATGCTATAAAACTGTAGTGCAAATTTAATTATTAGAAAAGCGTAAGCAATGGCAGTACCAAAGAAACATAAGACCCGGTCCGGAAGAAATCAGCGCCGCGCGCACGATTCACTGACTAAATCAAACCTTGCAGTCTGTAAGAATTGTAACTATCCGGTCCGTCCGCATGAAGTTTGCCAAAACTGCGGATTCTATAAGGGCAAACAGGTTTTAAAGATCAAAGCAAAAGCAACAAAAGCTAAGAAGTAAACGAAAATTTCTTTTACATGGCAAATCGACACTTGTCTCGCACAATCGCGATGCAAAGTCTCTATGAGTGGGACTTCAATGAACGGCAGAAACAGCTGCAAGATATAACTGATTATAATATCCAGCAGTTTGCACCAGGACTTGAGGATCCCGCTTTTATTTTGGAATTGGTAAAGGGTGTTTCAGATAACCTGGGTGAGATCGACAAAATCATTACTGATACTGCACCTGAATGGCCACTCGACCAAATCACTGTAGTCGACCGTAATATTTTAAGACTGGGTATTTACGAATTGATGTTTGCCAAACAAGTCCCGCCAAAAGTGGCGATTAACGAAGCAGTTGAATTAGGAAAAGCCTTTGGCGGCGAGTCCAGCGGTAAATTTATTAACGGCGTGCTGGGTACTTTATATAAGAATCTGCCGGAAGACGTAAAAAAAGCCGGCGAAGAACAAGAGAAGAAAGAATTGGAACAGAAATCCGAATAACTCCCGCTCAAGCGGGGGTTTTAATATCCACAAGCAGGCTATTGCTTGTGTTTTTTATTGTGAATATAATGCTTTCTTAAAAATTTAATGAAAGGCGGTTATGAAAATAAAAGTGAAGACACCAGAAAGAATGGTTCTGGGTTTTACCAGAAGAGAATTACTCATAATTAATAATTGTCTGAATGAGGCGTGCAATGGCCTGATTATGGATCGCTTTATTCCCGCCCGGGATGCTTTGATAAAAATGATGACAAGTACCAGTAACATTTGCAATGCAAAGGAATTTTACCGCATTAATCAGATAACGATATGAACCTGCTGGAGAAAAATTTAGCATTGAGTACGGTGGACATGACCAGGGAAGAGCTGTTGATGATCAAGAATGTTTTGTATGAGGCTTACGTGGAATTAGGGGAATGGGAATTTTCCAACAGAATAGGCTTTCCTCCGGATAATGCTTTGGCCTTGCTGAAAACCATAAATAATATTTTAAAATCCACAATATGAAAGCAAAAGCTTTTTATGTCTTACTTTTGTTACTTGCTCCTGCTGTTTCTTTAGCTGGAGATTCAGGCAATACCCAGTTGGAGTATTCCGATCAGGTAATAATTTCTGAAATTTTGCCAAACCCTGAAGGTTCTGACGCCGGAGAGGAATGGGTGGAACTGCATAATATGTCAGATCAGGTTATCAGCCTTGATGGTTGGCTGTTGGATGACAGCAGCTCTGATGGAAGTATCAGTTCCTCGGCCATGACCATTGCAGAGATGGATATTCCCACTAACGGGTATTTGGTCATCGCCATACCTGAAAACAGTCTGGCATTAAATAACAGCAGTAAGGATTCCATTCGGCTTTTTTGGCCGTCTAAAGAATTAGTCATGGAGGAGTTTTATCCTTCACCTGCTAAAGAAGGACAGTCATGGTGCTTGATAGGAGAGGTATATAAATGGTGTACTCCTACTCCAGGTGAGAATAACGGAACAGAAGATGAGGATGAAGAAGTAAATTATGACCAATCTAAAATTGTTTTTATAGAGGTTCTGCCTGACCCTGAAGGAACTGATGCGGGTTTTGAGCACATAAAGTTGCAGAACCAGGGGAGTGAAGCTGTCAATTTGAAGAATTGGATACTGGATGACGGTGAAAAAGACTCTGCTCTGGGCAGCAGCGCATTCATTTTAGGCGAATCTATTTTGGACACAGGAGAAGAATTTGAAGTAGTAATTCCAAAGGGTAAGTTCACTCTCAATAACAGTTCTAAAGATTCAGTCCGCCTCTTTTCGCCAGATAAAAGGATTAAGGACTATATAGAATATGATAAAGCAAAGGAGGGTATTGCTTACATTAGCATAAATGGGGCATGGAAGTGGGCCGATGAAATAGAAGAAGAGGACGGAGAAGTGCCTGGTATGCAATTGCCGCGAACGGGTATGCCTGTGGGTGCAATTTATTTTGTCATTTTGCTGTGCATCTGGTATATTTGTCATAGCAGTAATAAAAGAAACTATGAACAAACAAGAGTTGATCGACTCGTTGGCAGTTAAAATGGGAAGCAACAGGACAGAAGCAGAAAAAGCACTCCAGGCATTTGTAGATGTTGTTGCGGAAAGCCTGCGCGGCGGTCAGGATGTAAACATTTCAGGATTCGGTTCCTTCTCAGTAAGTCACCGTGCAGCCAGGATGGGAGTAAACCCGCAGAACCCGGAACAAAAGATTCAAATTGCAGCCACAAAGGTTCCTAAATTCCGCGCCGGTAAAGGACTCAAAGACGCGGTTAGATGAATTCAAATAAAAACACCGCCTTTTTACGGCGGTGTTTTTGGATTTGTTTAATGGAGTATCCGGTGATATGCTAAGGCTAAAGGAGGGACTATGTCGCAGGTTGTTGTTGAACAGACCCATGCTCCAATTAGTCTGCTTGCTTTCACAGAGCTCTTGAAGCAGTACGGGATCGAATCACACTCGATTCGTAATGCCGTGAAGAAAGGCGAGTTGACTACCACCGGCGAGAATAAAGACGTAATCCCTGAGAAGGTAGGAAAAGAAATCCTTTCTCAGCTCGAAGCAACGCTGAACGTATCAGAGGCAGCCAAGCTTCTGCAAATCAATAACGCGAACCTTTACGTTCTGTTGGCTGGAGGGAAGCGTCAGTCGGCGCGGCCAATACTGCGCTCAGTCAAGGTGTTTGGTCGGGTCCGAATATACAAGGATTCGGTCAGTGAGTACGACAAACACCGTGTGAGGAGAAACCGCAAAGGTGGCGTGCGGGGAGCAAAGTTGTTTAACATCAGGTCATTCGTACCTCCAATCCCGCAGACAAAGATGACCAAGGAAGAGAGAAGAGCGTGGCTTGAGACAATCAACTCAATTCACATAACAAAACGGATTGCTTTAGGTCTGGCTAACGCCCAGTCTGAAGACGATTCCAATGACCGCTCCAGGTTTCGGAAATACGATGAGGAGGAAGTAGTTGTAAGAGAGAATCTGTCCGACATCCTCGGGTCCTCCTTCTCCAACAGCCGAGTGTGATCGTAAGGTCACCCCGGTTTTTTTATTGCCATATTTTTCTTGTTTCATACCCAAACTCGCCTCAAAATCTGGGCATTTTTGGGAAATCTCGGAGTATTCACAGCTTGTCCCCAGATAGGCTTGACATGGTTTCCCTAAAAAGTTATAATCCTAGCACGATAAAGTTGGGCTTAAGAAAAAGGGCAAAACTATATGAAAAAATCATTAAGTTTCTCTCAAATGTAGGCGGTAGTTGACTCTCGCACAATTTTATTTTGTGCCTGATCGACACCCGCTGAAAGGCGGTTTTTTAATCGCCAAAAAAGCCCGTAGTAAAGTTTGAAATAAAAAGTTCTCCTACATATATATAGTTAGTGTCCAGTATTCACTGCTTCACCGAATAACCTGATTTAGGCGGTACTAAAGCGAGCAGTGTGTAGTGGATGTTAATGGATAGCAACTTAACAATTTACCGGCATCAAAAGACATATATAAATTTTCGGATCGTGTGTGGGATGATGAGTCCCTGGTAGGCGAGACCGGAGCCAGACGAGCAATTCGTTTGCGTATATATGTGATATCAAGTCCCCGTCTTGTAAGCGGGGCGATAGTTAATCAAGTCTATTTAAAAAATTGATTACAAGGCGACTAGTGATCACCAATTGCTAGTCAAATAATGAATTAAACATCTAAGGGTGTATGGCGGATGCCTTGGCAATTAGAGCCTAAGAAGGACGTAGCAGCCTGCGAAAAGTCTCGGTGAGGTGGCAAGCAACCTTTGACCCGGGAATGTCCGAATGGGGAAACCTATATAGTTGAAGACTATATGTCTCTGTATCGTGGTGATATAGAGGTCGGGAACCGCGTGAAGTGAAACATCTCAGTAGCGCGAGGAAAAGAAAAAAAGGGCTATAAGTATTTAAACGAAGTAAACAAATTTTGAGCCTGCAATTTGTGGGTTCGAAAATTTGTTTATTTCGGAGATGATCGCAAGGTCGTCGAAGAAAGTACTTATTGTCTCATTCTCCTAGTAGTGGCGAGCGAAAGGGGAACAGCCTAAACTGTCTTTGTGTTCTGGAGTTGTGCTGTTCATAGAAATATGAATGGTACTCTCTAGTTAAAGCTTACAGGCGTTGCAAAGAGCAGGGTTACAACAGTTATCCACCAATTTCTGTAAAAAATTGAGAAAGTGATGCGTAAACGCTTCTTCGCAAGAGGAAGTGGGTGCGTGAGCTATCTAGTTGAATGGTCTGGAAAGACCAACCAAAGAGGGTGATAGTCCCGTAACACGAAAGATCTCTAACACTTTCCGGATGGTTTGTTAAGTAAAACCAGACACGAGAAATCTGGTTTGAAGTCATGTCGACTACGACATAAGGCTAAATACTCTAATTGACCGATAGTGAACAAGTACCGTGAGGGAAAGGTGAAAAGCAGCCCGGTGAGGGCGATGAAATAGTACCTGAAACCATACACTTACAATCGAGTGGGAGCCTGTCCGCAAGGATGGGTGACCGCGTGCCTATTGAAGAATGATCCAACGAGTCAACAGTATGTTGCTTACTTAAGCCTTATCAAAGGCGAAGGTGTAGTGAAAGCGAGGATTAATAGTCCGTATTAATCAAATTAACAGCTGAATATTTATATTCGGCTGCTACATTTGATTAAAAGTAGCATGCTTTGAACCCGAAACCCGGTGAGCTACTCATGGTCAGGATGAACGTTATGTAAAAGTAACGGGAGGTCCGAACAGTAGAATGTCGCAAAATTCCCTGATGAACTGTGAGTAGGGGAGAAATTCCAATCGAACTGGGTAATAGCTGGTTCTCCTCGAAATATATTTAGGTATAGCCTGTGCTGCACGCTTATGAGGTAGAGCACTGAATCGGCTCTACGGGAGCAATCTCGTAGACCGAACCAAACTCCGAATTCATAAGCTTAAGGGCATGGAGTCAGACAATGAGGTCTAAGCTTCGTTTGTCTAATGGAGAAGAATCCACACCGCCGTTTAAGGTCCCCAAATCTAGACTATAGTGAAAAGGATGTGGGATCGCACATACAAC
>DASPNG010000095.1:0-5519 GCA_035626635.1 Binatia bacterium
TATCATGCACCTGGCATTCGTGTTTGATCAGGTTGTGAAGTTCACCGACAAATTCTGCACCGGCAAACCCGCCCCCACCAACCACAAACTGCGCAGATTTCTTCTTGGTAATAATATGCTCCACCCTGTTTCAGATCATTACCGCGTCTTCCAGGCTCTTCAATGAAAAACCATATTTATCCAGGTTTGGAATTCCATAATAATCAGCCACGCTGCCCATGGCAATTACCAGATAATCGTAGGGAAGGACACGACTGTCAGTTGTTATCTGCCCGTTTTCCAAATCAATGTTTTCTATGTATGCTTTGTAAAATTTTACTTTTGAACGCTTGAAGATAAGGTCTAAAGGGATGGTAACAGCATTTTTAACCTGCTTTGCCTCTAAAAGATCATGTTCTGTAGTTGCGGCCTCGTATAGAGCAGAATAATACGTCTGATAGTCTTTTCTGTCGATAATGATGACCTGATATTCATCATTGTTCCGCAAATATGACGCAATATCCAAAGCTGTACGGACCCCTGCAAATCCGCCACCTAAAATTACAATATTTTTTTGTTCAACTATTGGTTTTTGTTTCGTCATAAAAGAAAACAGCACCTTGATTATACCATAATCTTGGTGCTGTAGAGAAATTTATGTATTTATTCAATTCCCTGAGATGATGCAGTCTTGGGTCCTGCAGAAAATCCGCTCGTATCCGCACCCAAACAGAAAGTCAAAACATAATCTCTCCGGTTACTGGCTGGTTTATATAAGTAAGTATTTTGTTCTGCCGTGCAGCTGCCATCCAGTTCAACCGGTGCTGTTGGAATTACAGAGATGTATAAAGGGCTTAGCTGCAGCAAAGCAGTCGGGTACGTGCTGTTGTCGTTATAGTAAAGCTCAAGCGCTGTCATCACCTGCCTAATGTCTGCCAATCTGCGCGCATCCCTGCTTTGCGCACGGGAGTCCTCTAACCCCTTTTCTATTGTCTCCTGAAGACTTTTGAATTCAGTTGGCGGTTGAATGTTCAGATTTTCATTATGCTTGCTCATCTGGAACGTCAGGTTGATATTCCCACTGACAGGTGCGTCAGTGCTAGGCTGCAGAGTCAAATTAAAAGTCAACTTCAGTGGTGCAAAGTTCTTCTTAGAAATCCATATCTCCCCACCTTGAATGTTTAACCATTCCAGGAGCTGATCTTTTTCCATAGTAGTGAAACCGCCGGTGCCTGGAGCAACAACTTCAGCGATCTGCTCAACCGCGTTCAGAAGCGCGGCCTCATCAACGGTATAACGGTAGTGATGTGCAGCAACCCCTTCAATATCTTCTGAACCAAGTTTTTCCGCCACACGAACCATATTGGAATTAGTTATTATTTCAGCAATTTTTGCTTTCTGTTCTTTGGTCAATTCATTACGGTTCAGTTCAGCTTCCTTCTCTAAATAACCCCAGTCCACCTGAAACCATTGGTTTGTATACTGCTTGAAATCAATAATACCTAGATTTGGCAGTTGGGTCAGTTTGAAAAATAAATCTTTTCCAATCGATTTTGTTTCCAGACCAATAACATATCCCTCAGCACTTACCGTGAAAGAAAATTCTGATTTTGGCTGATCAATATTTTTGACGTCAGTGGCTCCGGTAAAATCAATCCTGATTTTGGTATTTTGTGTTCCGGCTATATTTGCAGGTGGCGGATATGAGTCTTGGAAACCGTATTTCAGGACATTCTCAAGGCTTAAAAGCGAGTCAGTGGTAACCTGTGCTTCCAAACTTCCGGAATACTCGACTGAATCAAGCTCCAGGATCTGTTTGAAAATAATGCCGCCGACCTGATTTATGTTCGGCGCAAAAAACGAATCAGCAAAAACAAAACCTGTGCCCAAGGCGATTCCGATAAAAACAATTATTGAAGCCAGAATTTTGTGCCTGGCCATCCACCCCATGCGACTAAAAAAACCGCCCTTTTGGGCTGTTGTTGTATTTTGGATTCCTTGCGGGACTTCATCAACACTCAGCATCACCTCACCTAAAGCCTGGTTAAACTCCTCTGCCGTCCACTTTTGGATTTCAGGAGAAGTTTGCAGTTCATGCGGATGCTGGCCGTGAGACAGACCTAACCGGATCAATTCAACAAGTTTTGGGTCTGACATATTAGGCAGCTAAAAGTTGATCTACTTTTTTTAAAAAACCGGACTTGTCCATTCCCCCGGTTGAAAACAGCTCGTCGTTGATAATGATGCCTGGTGAAGCAAATATCATGTGCTTCTGGACCAGTTCTTGGCCAGCTGGATCAAGGACCGAAATATATTCCACGCTTACCTGCGGATATTTTGGTTTGAATTCCTCTTCCAGGAATTTTTTGGCTTCAGCGCAGTGGCTGCAGCCTGGGGTTGATAGTTCTGTGACTTTTACTTTCATTTATGCTGGTGTTGAGCCGTAGCCCATGTCTTTAATTGCGTTATTGAAATCTTCTGGCTTGAGTTTGGTCTCATCGTAATCAACTTCTCCGGATTTATTGTCTAGGGAAACTTCTGCTTTGGTTACGCCATCCAAATTCTGCCAGACCATTGAGATGCCAGTGGCACAAGCGCCGCAATGCATCCCTGTGATGTTGAATTTTTGGTGCTTCATATTAGAAAATTAATTACTGCCTTCTTTTTCCTGCATCTTTTCCATTGCAGGTTTGTAAAGTCTAAGCATCATAGCAGAGAGAACCACGGAAACGGAAGAAAAGGCCATGGCAAATCCGGCAACTTCCGGACGCAAGCTTCTGATTAGCTGCGGCGCCCACTCAACAGCAAACAAAGCACCGGCTGCAATCGGAATAGAAACAATGTTGTAAATGAAAGCCCAGAAAAGGTTCTGTTTTACTTTTGAAATAGTTTTGCGGGCCAGCTGAATTGCCGAGACGACATCCCGCAAATCATCTTTGATCAAAACAAAGTTTCCAGTTTCGATTGCCACGTCAGTTCCGGAACCAATAGCAATGCCGACATCTGCCTGTGCAAGCGCCGGTGAGTCGTTAATACCATCCCCTACCATTGCTACAACTTTCCCTTCACCCTGCAATTTCTTCACTACATCCGCTTTTTGTTCCGGCAAAACTTTTGCCATGACGCGGTCGATACCAACCACTCTTCCGATTGCTTTGGCTGTACTTTCATTGTCTCCGGTAATCATGACCATTTCAATTCCCAGCTCTTTTAAGGCGCCGATAGCTTCTTTTGCGTAAGGCTTCAAAGTGTCGGCCATGGCAACCAAAGCCTGGACCTTGCCATCAACAGCGGCAAAAATCACAGTCTTGGCTTCATCTGACAGTTTCTGCACTTTAGGCGCAAGGCTGGCGTGTTCAATGCCAAATTTTTCCATCATGCCTTCATTGCCTACAACAACAGTTGAATTCTTTACGCTGGCGGAAGCGCCCATTCCTGGAACAGCTTTAAAATTTGAAATCGTTTCGAGCTTGGCTCGTTTCTGGACGGCAAACTTTACAATTGCCTGAGCCAGAGGGTGTTCAGAACCTTTTTCAACTGCGCCAACCAGTGGCAGAAGTTCAGTTTGGTTATGATCGCCCACTAAGACAAAATCAGTTACGGCCGGTTCACCTTTGGTCAAAGTTCCAGTCTTATCGAATGCAATTGCATTAAGGTGCTTGGCGCGTTCAATTGCTTCGCCACCTTTGGCCAAAATCCCATACTCTGCGCTCTTTCCAATACCTACAATCAATGCCATTGGCGTTGCCAGACCCAAAGCACAAGGACAGGAAATAACAAGCACGGCAATGGAGCGGATCAAAGCTTCACGGAACGGAAAATCTCCCACAAAATACCAGGCAGAAAACACCACAAAGGATAAAACGATAATGAATGGCACAAAATATTCCGCAATTTTATCCGCCAAACCCTGAATAGGTGCTTTGGTGGCCTGCGCATCCTCAACCATACGTACAATCTGGTTAAGCAGCGTGTCTTTACCGACTTTTTCTGCCTTGAATTTGAACAATCCGTAAGAGTTTACAGTTGCGCCGATGACTTTGTCGCCAACCTTCTTGTTCACCGGCATACTTTCTCCAGTCACCACTTTTTCATCAATGGCAGTTTCACCTTCGGTTATGGTGCCGTCTACCGGGATTTTTTCTCCCGGCTTAACCACAACCACGTCCCCGACCTTCACCTGGTCCACAGGAACATCAGTTTCTACGCCATTGCGGATAACATGTGCTGATTTGGCTTCAAGCTTCAAAAGTTTTTTCACTGCGTCTGACGCTTTAGCGCGGGCAGTGATTTCCAGGTAGCGTCCAAGCAAAATAAATGACATTAAAGCAGCCGAACTTTCCCAATACGGGTGGTCGATGTTGAAGAACAGGAACCCGATCATTGAGTAAAGGTATGCGGCTGTGGTACCAAGCACCACCAGTACGTCCATGTTGGCGCTTCCGGCACGCAGAGCAGACCATGCATTTCTATAAAAAGGCCAGCCTACTCCAAACTGCACCCAGGTGGACATGATCCAATAAATGTAGTTGAGGTCAATACCAAAAACTTCGTGCACGTGCTTGAGATTGAAAATGTGCACCGACATGTAGTAGATGATGATCGGGATGGAAATCAAGAAAGCCAGACCAACGCGGCGTCGGGCGGAAATGAGTTCTTGTTTGCGGTGTCTTGCCAGTGCTTCAGGATCATTAGTCTCTTCTTCCGGCCTGACCAGGTCGTAACCAAGCTTATGCAAAAAATCATCCATCTGCTTAAGAGTGATGATTTTAGGATCAAAAGAAAGCTTCACGCGCTCTGCGCCGAAACTGGCTTCTGCTTGGGTAATACCAGGCTGTTTGCTTAAAAGTTTATTAATCAAAAGGGCGCAAGCGGCGCAATGCATGCCGCGGACGCGCAATACTATGGATTCCATTTTGGCAGCTGCTGCTTCAGCCATGTTATTGAACCTCCGGCTTTAAGGCCTTTAATTTTTCGTAGACTAACCATGTATAAATGAAAGAATATGGTGTAAAGACAATCAAAATTATTACGCTAACAACGCCGCTGGCTATTTCGCCTCCCACAACAGTGGCAATCTCTGTGACTATATTCACCAAAATCGAAATTACCATCAGTGCAATCAAGGCTCTGAATACCGGCCACCATAACCCTTCCACATACTTTTTGCTCAACTTTAAGGCATCATACCCTTTCACTCCTTTATCAACGTAAATATTTTGAGCAAAGCTGTACCAAACCCAGAAAATTATTCCAGGAATGATCAACAGAATAAATCCGAAAGTAGTGAGCAGTCCGCTCAAAAATCCGGTCCAGAAGAACTGTCCGATCATCGGCTTGGTCTGCTCAGATACTTGTTCTGCGGTGAGTTCGGTATTGCGGTTTTTAATAAGAGTGAGCAAACTGACCCCAAGCCAGAGGAATAAATAAAGAAAAACTATCACATATATGACAACCAGTCCCATGCCGGCTCCGTCTATAGTCTCATTGCTCATTTGTCCGGAATCTTTCAGGTAGGCGCCCAAAGCAACTAAAATAAC
>DASPNG010000096.1:0-3105 GCA_035626635.1 Binatia bacterium
TGATTCACGGCCGATATCATGCCGGTTTTTACCTTCTTCTTTCTGCAGGATTTTTTCCACTTTTGTGTTTGTGGCTATTGCGGCGTGGTCAGTTCCAGGAAGCCATAAGGCTTTCTTCCCGCGCATTCTCTGGTATCGGATGATTGTATCCTGAATAGCGGTTTCAAAAGCGTGTCCAATATGAAGAGTGCCGGTCGCATTTGGCGGGGGTTGGGTAATTGTAAAAGGTTCGCCGGTTAAATTATCCGGATTAAAATACCCGGATAATTCCCAGAGCTTATATATATCGTTTTCTTTGGCTTGATCGTATGATTTTGGTAGTTCTAACATGTTGATGACGTTTGTACCTTATGGATAATTTAAACAAAAAAACACCAGCTTTGGTGTTCAAGAACCCCAACATGCGCCAGGGTGGTACCATCTTGATCTTTTGGCCATTTTCAGCTAAATTATGGGCAAAGGCCAAACTTTCTTCAGGCAAATTACGGTTTGCGAGCCGGCGGGTTCTACAGCCATAGGGCTTTCTTCCCGCGGTGCGTTTCTGAAAGAAACTACAAAGTGACGCTTTGTTCACCAGCTATGCAGGAGTGCTGATGTAACACCTTTCGAATTGCTGTCGTTTAAAAGCAGCAAGAACAATATACTAAGTTTATTAGGGTTAGTCAATCAACCAGAGTTGGACAAAGATCCAGTTCTGGTGGGTTGAGAAACCCAAAATCCCACCTAGTACCAAACACCAACAATCGCTGCGGGAGAAGGCCATGGCTACAAAGGCTAAGCGAGTGAAAGGTGACCTCGCTGAACCGGTTGGTCATGGCGAGGTTAGGGAAGTTTCGATTTCTGTTCCTGTAACTGCGGATAGCAGAAAGGAAAAGGAGAAAGAGAAGAAGAGGGAGGACGAAGAGCTGATGGCAAGTATTATCCAGCAATTGGATGACTTGCAAAAGATCTTTGTCCTGGGCCTGCCCAGTGAGTTTTGCGGGCAACTGATAGACCGGGTGGAAACAATCAAGATCGACATGCAGAGACACACGCTTCTGCATGATCGGGCGATCCGCATGCTGGAGCGATATGTTACGGAAGTGGAAGCTTTCCGTGCAGAGCGCAGGCAAGACAAGCGGACCGGGTATCTCAGTAAGAGTGAATTCGTTTCCCGTGCCGTTGCGCAGTTTAGGAATCGGGCCCGGAGATTCCATCTGATCATCTTCGTGGACCTGGCAGGGTTTGGCACATACAACCAGATCCTTGGCCATGACGAGACAGACCGGATCACCACCATCCTTGCGCCAGTGCTCTCTCTGCACTTGAGACCACTGGACCTGATCGCCAGGTACGAGGACAAGGGTGATGAGTACGTTATCATGCCGGATCTGACTGAGGAAATCAGCCACCAAGAGGTCCGAAGTTTACAGATCGGACTTCGTGTCGGCAGGAACCTGCAGACAGCGGCAAGTGAGATCGATTGGAGAAAGGTGCAAGTTACTCTGGGTGAGGGTACAATCAAACACATTCGTGAAGTTGGTCTTTTCCCTGCTCATGGTCTGGAGCCTGGGAAACCGGTGCGACTCAATCTGAAGGAGGAAAGTACCTACGAGTTTTTGGAGAAGAACCCGCTCGGCTTGGATGTAGGGTGCCTGTTGGTAGAAATGGATCAGGAGAACATGCTCAATCGTGATGAGCTCAGGGTCCTGGTGGCAAATCTGCTTTCAGAAGCGGATAGGCTGACCATGAAACTGAAGGACGGCACAAAAAAACCCCGTCCAGGGCGCCTGATCACAGGCACCTGTTCTGTGGTGAACGGGCAGGTATCCAAGGTGACGATGGTTGAATGAAGCACGCGAATGCGCGTGCTCTTTTTTTATTTCAGTGGCAGGTTCGGCTCCGCTCCAAAATCTTTGGCAAAGCGAGCTTTTTTATTTTTTATCCTATAATATGCAGCCAATCCGATCATTGCTGCATTATCTGTGCAGTAAACCAGGGGAGGTATGGAATAATTTACGTTAAGCTTGTTTGCCAATTTTAAGAATTCTTCCCGCAGCATTTTATTGGCAGCCACTCCACCTCCTAACATTAAAGTTTTCGGCTTATATTTTTTTGCCGCCTGCTCCAGCTTTCTAATCAGTGTTTCTACTATTGCGACTTGCACGGACGCAGCAATGTCCTGTTTTAATTTTTTATCAATCTTTGGGTGCTTTTGTACTTCGTAAAGTACAGCAGTTTTTAATCCTGAAAAACTAAAATCAAGATTGTTTGATTTAATCATTGGTCTTGGGAAATTAAAAGCAGTCGTGTTACCGTCAACAGCGTACTTGCTGATCTGCGGACCGCCAGGGTAACCTAGACCCAATAATTTTGCCGTCTTATCGAATGCTTCGCCAGCTGCATCATCCATTGTTTCGCCCAAGATTTCATACTGCCCGTGTTTTTTCATCAATACTAATAATGTATGTCCACCGGATACGATCAGAATCAGGGCAGGGAAGTCAGTTTCCGGTTCAACAAAGTTTGCGTAAATATGTGCTTCCATATGATTCACAGGAAGCAGGGGTTTGTTCAATACGAGAGCCAAAGTTTTTGCGGCATCAATTCCCACGTGGAGGGAAGTTGCAAGACCCGGGCCTTTTGTAACCGCAACCACGCCAATGTCATTGAGTTTAATTTTTGCCTCTTTCAGCGCAAGATCGATGGTTGGGATAATAGTTGGCACATGCTCCCGTGCGGCAACTTCCGGGACCACGCCGCCATATTTAGAATGCAGGTCTGCCTGTGAAGCGATTATGCTGGAAAGAATTTTCCCGTCCTTAATAACAGCTGCGGCAGTTTCGTCGCAGCTGGTTTCTATGGCTAAAATGGTACGGGATTTGGATTTCATTCCCACTTATTATAGCTATTTGCTGCAGGAAAGAAAAGAAATAAAAAACCGCCTCTTTCGAGGCGATTTTTTTAAAGCTTATCGTTGTCGCGATACAGCTCAGTGTGTGCTTCTTCTTCATCAACCGGGCGGCCGATAAAGAACAGACGGACGATTGCCCATGCCGCAATCCAGTATACGGCCATGGCAATTAGCGTGTTCCAGTCAAAAACACTACCTTCAACCGTAGCATT
>DASPNG010000097.1:0-12765 GCA_035626635.1 Binatia bacterium
TCCCATCAATCCAACACGTCCCCCGCCGTAGACCAGGGTGATCCCGCACTCGGCCAGGATTGCACCGAGTTGTTCTGCTGATCTTCTGTAGACAGGGTTTTCTCCCGGATTCGAACCACAGTAGACGACCACTCTGTTCATATCTTCCTCCTGTTATTTCTTCACCAGAATCAAACGATGAAGGATTTCTGGATTCCCTTCCTCATCTTCTGGCTGAAAAGACCAGTCGCTGAAATCGACAACTTCCAAAATTACACCCGCATGATCAGAAACGTTCTGAATCGCCCGCTTGAACTCAGCTGATTGATTCATTCTTGGAAGGACTGGAAAAAACATCGTCCTTCCCCCAACCCTGCACGTCCTGATCGATTCAAGAAACGTTACTTCATACTCTTCAGTGGATTCGGGAAGGAACGGAAGCACTCCCAACGACAATTCTATGTCGAAGGAGTTGTCTAAAAAAGGCAGTTCCTGAGCCAAACCCAAAACGTTTGGTCCTGCACAAGAACCATACACGTTGCTTGCCGAGAGTATTACGATGTCTACTTCTTCTGCTTTGGCTTCGTAATACAGGTTTCCACCCATGGTGCCGCCGATGTCGAGCACCTTCTTTCCTTTAAGATCTGACAGTTTGAAACCAAGATGATGTTCGTAGGTGGTTAATTCGGAGTCGTTACAGTCTGCCCGATCTGCCTTCTTCACCCTCTCTTCTCTGGATGCAGTCATTCATCCTCCGTAAAAAAATCAAGCTCCCTTAAAGGCTACCAGCAAGTAAACTTTAAAGAGGCTCAATTGTTTTTTTATGGTGGGTGTGGAGCGGATCGAACGCTCGACCCTCTGCTTAAAAGGCAGGTGCTCTACCACTGAGCTACACACCCATGTCTTCCAAAGACTTATATATTATACTGATTTTCTCCAAAATTTCAAGGTCTATGGTGGCGCTTTTGATACCGTTTTTTGCTCGTGATATAGTATTCTCATCCGAATAGATCGGGCTGGACTGGAGGATCCCATGAATTACAGGTTGCTAGTAGCAATACTAGCGCTGCTCTTCGTACCCACGTTCAAACCCACAAACGCCGATTCCAACGAAGGACTGACCAGGGCCCAGATCCTGCTCAACGTCCTCCGCTCGCAGCCTTTCGGCAACAGCACAGTCTGCAGGCTCCACGAACGATGGTACCTGTCCGAGGAACTGCGGCTTCGGGTCAAGAAAGACATCAATGTTCTTCCCACCCTAGACGCGACAGAGCAGGAAATCGACCAAATTGCGGCTATAGAAGCAGCACGCGTCGTGGACAGCCTCAACGCTGTCCTGGCCCGCGGAGGCAAAGATGTGTTCTGCTCCTACCCAGACACCGAGCAAATCGGTGTATGGAAGCTGAAAGACACCGGAGCGATCGAAAAACACATGAAGATGCTGGTCGGCCGCTACCCTGCTCTGGCAGCAGCCTTCGCATCGAACGACGTCTCCCGGCAATCACGCCGATGAGAGGTCACACAAACAAAAAGCGAGTTGTGGCACCCACACCACAGACCCGCTTTTTTCTTTTAGCCTACAAATTTACTCCAAAAACCTTCATCCACTTCAACTGTCTCACCCTTCTCTTCTGCTAGTTTCTTGAAAAGCTCTTTTTCTTTTTTACTTAGCTTAGTTGGCGTGACCACGTGGATCGTCACGTAGTGATCGCCCCTTGAGGAACTGTTTACGATTGGTACACCCTTTCCTTTCAGACGGAAAACTTTTCCTGATTGTGTGCCGGATGGGATCTTCAAATTCACTTCCCCATCAAGGGTTTTCACATCCACTGACGTACCTAAGGCTGCCTGGTAAAAGCTGATCGGTGTTTCTGAATAAATATGTTCACCTTCTCTCTTTAAAGTAGGATGGTTCTTCACATTCAGTCGCAGGTACAAATCACCGGAATTCGAACCGCGATATCCAACCTCCCCTTCTCCGGTTACCCTTACTCTTGACCCGTCATCGACTCCCGCAGGAATTTTTACTTTTATAGTCTTGGTCCTTCTGAGCTGCCCGCTTCCACGGCATTCCTTACAGGCGACCTCAGGAAACTTACCGGTACCGCGGCACTGGTCACAGGTACTCACTGTAGCCATATTACCTAAGATGGTGCGGCGCGTGGTCCTGATCTGCCCTTGGCCGTGACATTTAGGACAAGTGGTGACCTTACTCCCAGGTTCCGCTCCGGAACCGCTACACTTCACGCAGGTATCTTTCTTTTCAATGCTGATCTCTTTTTCCACGCCAAATACTGCTTCTTCAAAGGTCAGATTGATTTCCATTTCCAGATCAATTCCCCGCTGCCTGCTGGCTCTTCTGCCGCCGCCAAAAATATCAGAGAAAATATCAAAAGCATCTTCAAATCCCGGCTGGCCACCAAACCCGTACTGCCCAAAGTCTCCAAAATCAAAATTGCTTGGATCAAAGCCGCCGAATCCCCCGCCCTGCCTCCCAGTCTGCTGGTAAGCGGAACCAAATTGGTCGTAGCGGGCGCGTTTATCCGGATCAGACAAAACCTGGTAGGCTTCGTTGATCTGTTTAAATTTTTCCGGATCGCCCTGACCTTTGTCCGGATGATGCTCATGAGCCAAACGCCGGTAGGCTTTTTTAATTTCCTCCGGCGTAGCGGTTTTTGAGACTCCTAATGTTTGATAAAAATCTTGTGCCATTTAAATATCTAATTTTTCCACTTCCACTGTCTGTTTTTCAATGCGGAAGAATTTAAGTGCCAATAAAATCTTGTAAAAAACCCAGCTTAAAATCAGCACTGCCCAGTTGAAAACAAAAGCAAAGGTTCTCATCAGCGCCACAATCAGCACAGTGAAGAACAGCGGGAAGAACCGTTCAAACCTGCCCAAAGCTTCACGCAAACGCTGCGTCACCACTTCAGTCATAGCCACCATCAAAGTGTCATTATCATTGGCGTTTACTCCAAACTGCTGCTGAAAATTCTGGCGGATCTGCTCCAGGAGCAATCGTTGTTGAGAAGCGGAGACCTGGTTGAACTGAGGGTATTCTTCCTGCGCTTGTTTGCGGAAGAATTCATCTACAGTCTGGTTCAAGTTGTATCGCGAACGGTCCTGTGTAAGATAAGGGACACCTTTCACCGCAGTGCGACCGAGGCTTCGATAAAACTCATCCGGGTTACGGTTAAAGTCAGACTTCACATTGGTATAAACCAAGAAGCCAACCATGATTAACAAAGCTGTGGTTATAATAGTGAGCCCGTTGCTCAAGGTCCGACGAATGGAAAAGTTCAGCTGATTCTTTTCCTCATCCTGAATCCTGCGCTGGAACAGCAGACTGAGAAGAAAGAAAATCGCTCCGCCAAAAAATATATACGGGTCTTTTGGCATGATGATAAGGTAAGCAACTAAACCAAGCGCATTGAAGGTGAAGAAGGTTATCCTATCAGGATTGATCAGCGCAAAGAAACTCACTGACATAACCCAAAACGCGCTGATGACAGCCGGCCAGATCCAATAACTTGTCGGCTGGCCGCCAAACATAGCCTGGTACAACACCCACCAGTTGGCAACTAACAGGCCGGTGGTAATTACGGCCATGAAAAATTGCTTGATGAACTTTTTAGAACGGGAGCGATGTTCCTGTGCTTGTCTTAAGCTGTCACCTATTTCCATGTTTATTTAAAATCCAAATTTAGATGATTCTGAAGTTTGTTGCTGCGAAGTTTCCGGTTTTGGCGAATCAATTGAACCAAAACGGTCTTCATACTTTTTCAAGTTGTCTGTTAGCGTTGCGACGATCCGCTTGAAGTGTTCCGGACTGGTAATCACTTTGGCAACCAGCGAAGCAGTATTCGGGAAGAAGGACATATTCAGAAAATCCAAAATAAACTCTTCCTTAGTATGCGAAACCTGCATGTTATTAGTATACACTCCTTTTAAAATTTCAGGAGTAGCCTGCAATGGGATGTTTTGTGGTGGTTGTTGTTCTGCCATATATTATTTTTAATTGTTAATGCGAGTAGTTGCCGGCGCAGAAACATTCAGCAGGCTGTCCTTTGCCGGACTGCCGAGGACGTTTCGCGCAGGCAACTATGAGCTATTTCTTCTCTTCAAATTCCGCATCTACCGGACCCTGGTCAGATCCCGGCTGTGCGCCTGGGTTAGGATTTGCCCCGGCTTCAGCGCCTGGATTTTGCCCCGGCTGCTGATACATGGCGGCACCGACTTTCTGGATGGCGGCTGAAAGCTCGTCCATGGCCTTCTTAATTGCATCCAGATCATCCTGATCCTTCACTGCCTTCAAAGCAGCAATTTTGTCTTCAACTGCCTTCTTGTCATCGGCGTTAACCTTTTCTCCGGCTTCCTTTAAGGTGCGCTCAGAAATGGAAATCATTGTATCGGCCTGGTTTCTGGCTTCAATCGTTTCCTTGCGCTTTCTGTCTTCTTCAGCGTGCGCTTCAGCTTCCTTCTTCATCCGCTCGATTTCGTCCTTGGACAGGTTGGAAGTACCGGTAATAGTAATGTTTTGAGATTTATTGGATGCCTTGTCTTTTGCAGTTACGGTCAGGATACCGTTGGCGTCGATATCAAAGGTAACTTCCACCTGCGGAACACCTCTTGGTGCTGGCGGGATTCCATCCAAATGGAATCGGCCAAGAGACTTGTTGTCAGATACCATTGGTCGCTCTCCCTGAACAACATGAATCTCAACAGATGTCTGATTATCAGCAGCAGTTGAGAACACCTGGGACTTGGAGGTTGGAATAGTAGTGTTTCTCTCTATCAATGGCGTAGCTACTCCGCCCAAAGTTTCAATGCCTAAAGTCAAAGGTGTGACATCCAGAAGCAATATATCTTTTCCTGCAGCATCTCCGGACAATACTCCGGCCTGTACGGCAGCACCTTTTGCTACAGCTTCCATTGGATCAATTCCCCGTTCCACCTGCTTGCCCACGTAAGTTTCAACAAACTTTTGAACTACAGGCATTCTAGTCGGACCTCCAACCAGAATTATCTTATCAATGTTTTGTGGTGTAAGTTTGGCGTCGTTTAAGGCCTGCTCCACTGGATGTCGCATGCGGTCAATGATTGGTTTTACCAGCTCTTCCAGCTTGGCGCGGGTAATTTTCATTTCCAATGTCTTGGATCCATTTGCATCTTGAGCGATGAAAGGCAAAATGATATCAGTTTCAAAGACAGTTGAAAGTTCAATTTTTGCTTTTTCTACTGCCTCTCTGACACGGTTCATGGCCATTGGGTCTGAGGACAAATCAATTCCGCTCTGTGCCTTAAACTCAGACACAACATAATCAATCATTGCCTTATCCATGTCTTTGCCGCCCAATTGCGTATCACCGGAGGTGGCTTTTACCTCAAAGGTTGCTTTCCCGTCTTCCTCCGCAAATTCCATGATGGTTACATCCAGGGTACCACCACCAAGATCGAACACCAGAATTTTTTGTTCCTTACCTGCTTTGTCTAACCCATAGGCAAATGCGGCGGCGGTTGGTTCGTTAATCACCCGGACAACTTCCAATCCGGCAATCTCACCGGCATTTTTGGTTGCCAAACGCTGTGAATCGTCAAAGTATGCTGGGACTGTAATTACTGCCTTGGTAACAGGTTCCCCCAAGAATGATTCAGCGTCCTTCTTTATCTTCTGAAGAATAAACGCGGAGATTTGTTCTGGAGTATATTCCTTATCCTGTAATTTAAACTTGTGGGAGGTACCCATTTTTCTTTTGGCTTCAAACACAGTACCTGCCGGATTAGTCACTGCCTGGCGGCGAGCAGGTTCACCTACAAGCAACTGCCCGTCTTTTGTAAACGCTACGTATGAAGGGAAAGCTTTTCCTGCCGCGGTCTGTCCTTCAGCAGAAGGAATGATCACTGGTTTTCCGCCTTCCATCACTGACGCAGCCGAATTAGATGTCCCCAAATCGATTCCGATAATTTTTGGCATACATTAATTCCTTTCTTGTTTAGTAAATTATTAGACGCGACCTCTACTTTACTTTAAAATTAATTCAGACCAGAACTTCCAAGGAGGGTCATTGTTCAGTTATCTTGTCGGTCTGGTAAAAATTGTCTTTGCTGTATTCGGTTTAGTCTTCTTCGCATTGCTCTGGGCTGTTCCGGGCAGCCTACTGGAAACTGCGCTGAAAAAAATCCGACGTTCAACCAGCAAAGTGAGCCAACGATAGAGTCCCGCAGACTCACCTCGCCGGCCGTGGACGTAAATACTTTACGACACGGCCTGTTTTTTAATCCTTCACTTCGATATTCACTTTCTTAGGCTTCACTTTTTCGCTCTTTGGCATGATAACTTTCAGCACACCTCTTTCACAGGTAGCGGAAATCTTATCAGCGTCAACTTCTACCGGTAAAGCAATGCTGCGGGCAAAAGTACCGCGGCGCACTTCTTTCCTGTAGTAGTCACGCGACTTGTCCTCCACCACCTCCGTATCGCCGCCTTTGATGTGCAGCACATTATTCTCGATCTCGACATTAACGTTCTTTGGATCCATTCCTGGGATACTGACCTCAGCCACTACATCGTTATCAGTTTCATAAAGGTCAACAGCTGGAGTCTGCAGTCTCCCCACCACTGGCATGAAGAAATCATCTTCAAAAAATCTGTCGAGTTCGCGGAAAGGTGTGAACTTTACTAAGTTTGTCATTTCTTATTCTCCTTTATTACTTCTTTTTTCCTACCACGACCTTGGCAGGAATCATAACTTTACCATTAAGCAAAAATCCGGGTTGCAGTTCTTTAACAATTCCATCCGTTTCCGATTCCACTTCCTGAAGGGCTTCGTGCAGGTTTGGATCAAACTCTTCGCCTACTGTTTTTATCTTCATTACACCCATTTCTTCCATGGTTTTTTCAAGCTGCATAATTGTCGCCTTTAATCCCAACAGCCAGTCCTTGTATTTCTCATCGTTCGGCGCCAGGTTTAACACCTGCTCCAAACTTTGCAGTGAAGGCAACAGTCTCATCACAGCCATTTCTTTACTGTAGTCCACCAATTCTTTGATTTCCGTTTCCTTCCGGCGCTTGAAATTCTCAAAATCCGCAGCAGTCCGTTTCCAATTGTTCAACAGTTCCTCGTTTTTAGCTTTTAGATCTTCCAGCTCAGTGTTTTCCGTTTGTTGCTCAGCTGGCGTATCTTGCATTTGTTCGTCAGACATAGATCACCATCAGTAGAACGGATGTGCCGGAGATAAGCTTGGCCAAATATTCCAGAAGTGACATGTTTTTGGCGTAGGACATTCGCTTAGGCCCCACAATTCCAATCAGTCCGCGCTTACCGTTCTTTAATTTAATGTTTGAAACAACCAGACTCATGTTCTTTGGAACAGGAATCGGCACTTCTTTTCCAATAAACGCTTCGGGTTTGCCTTCCGCCTGTTTAAGGAGCTTGCTGCCGTGCTGGTCTATGTGGTCAAAAAGTTCTGCCACCCCTTTTATTGTTTCCGCATCAGCATCCGGCATTGAAACAATCTGTGCCAGACCTGCTGCTGAAGCATCCTGAGGCAGGAGTGTAAACGCCGCCTGTCCGGAAACCTCAGAGATTAATTTGGAAATTGACCTACCCAACTGTTCGTGTGCTGCCTGGAGCCGAACCAGTTCCCCTTTTAACATTCGCCTTTCCTTTTCTGAAAGCTCAAACCTCTGCATCAGCTCGTTCACAAAAAATCTATACCCCTTGTCTGTAGGCACGCGGCCGGCGGATTTATGGGGCTGGGAAATGAATCCCTGCTTTTCCAAAACTGCCATTTCGTTTCTGATCGTGGCCGGGCTGACATTTAGGTTGTATTTCTCCACTATTTCCTGCGAACCCACTGGTTGGGCGGTTTCCGAGTATTCCTTTACTATCGCAGCGAGTATCTTTTGTTGTCTAAGGTTTAGGTCCATTTTTTACCTCTGGTTTTTAGCACTCGTTAGTTTAGAGTGCTAATCTGGAAAAATAATAATATTAGCACTCAGGGTTGTCAAGTGCTAATGACAATAACGGCTGTTTATGCTATTCTGTGGCCAAGGAGGCACCATGGACAGGAGGTATCTTTACGGGGCAGCAATACTTGCTGTCGGCGTTGTTGGTGGTGGGATCAGCTACCACTACCGCCGCGAGATCGCCACAAGTGTCAGAAGGAGGTTCTCACCTACCCCTGGCTCAGCCATCATACCGGTTGCTCTGATCACCATCGAGGTGTTCGGGGTTACTCCGGGTGAAACCGACAACGACAGCGGAATGTTCATCTAGTCCTACTCGGGTCATCCGTCCAAGGTCAGTTCAGACGATCAGTCGTCTAGCAAAAGCCGATGCTTAAGCACCGGCTTCTTTTTTTTCTTTTGTTGCGAGTTTATAATCCAGGATCTGGAAAATTTTCAGCTGATTTCTGACAAACCCATCTATTGCTTTTCTATAGTCCCCTAGCTTATCGGCACTGACAGTGCCGTTTAAAATTTCAACGAAGGTCAAGATACGTTTAAATTCTTTTTCCAAATCATATGATCTGACATAAATGAAAATCCTGTTAGCAAAACTTTCCATGTTTATGGGATAGTTGTACGCCTTTCTCAGGCTCATTAAATCATGCATGGAATCCGGATCCAGAAAATGGAACGGGTCTTCTGGTTCTGAAGAATAGACTTTGAAGTACCTGTGGAATTCATTCGACTCAAGCTGGTTCTGGAATTTGAAAATTGGCGTGAGCGGATTTTTTTTGTCGAAAATTTGAACTGATGCGTGAATCTTCTGGGTTTCGAATTCAACGCCAATAAACCCGTAGGTGCTTTTGTTCTTTCCTGAGCCGCGGGTAACACTGAACGGAATTATCTTGAATGCCTGCCCGTCAACTACCCCCTGATAACCAATCCAGGACGAATAATTTTCTTTGCCTATCTTATAATCATCCAGAATATTTTTGTTAAAAAATTTAGTAAAGCCAAGCTCGCCAAAGATCTTATCCTTTAATTTCTCATGTAAGGCGCTTTTGAACCAGAAAAACATGACAATCGGCGCAACTGCAGCAAAAATCCACGCCTGCGGCAGAACCATTGCGATCAAAAGGAGCACCAAAAATACACCCAACATTAGCTGAAGCTTGAATCTGCCCTCTTCATTCAATTCTGACCATATTTTTTTCATGTTTTGATTATAAACATTATTACTGAATATTGCTAACGTTCCGTTTACACACCTTTCATGATGGTGAACACACGGTACAAGAGAAACGAATTGCGAATTGGTTCGATTCAACAATTGGTATGGTTAATAGCCTCAACTAAAATCTATTAGGTTAACAGGAGCCTATGCGTAAACTTAGACAAATATACGAATTCTTTTTATATATTTTCCACTACAAAAATCTTGATAAGGCAAAAAGCTATACCAACTCCGAAAAATTCTCTCACTTTTGTTTCATAGCAGGATCTACAATACTGGTCACGGCATTCGCTATCCTGGTGGTGGCAAGTCTTGCATTTTTTTTGGGGAAATTTTTGACACCATTGGTATTTTTTGCAGGTGTCACGTTTGCTTTTTGCTATTTTGTGTTAACAACATACTATTACTTTCCTCAAAAAACTTTTCGATACTTGATATTGGTCATCCTATTATTGGCGGTTTTATCTTTCAGTTCTTTCTACATCTCTTCCAGCGTTTACGATCTTTCATATGACGGGCAAACATACCACCAGGAGGCAATAATCCAACTGGCCAACGGCTGGAACCCGATATATGAAAGGTTGGAAGGAGAAGAGTTCGGGGTTCTCTCGCGATGGATTAATCATTATCCAAAAGCTAGCTGGGTATATTCGGCAGTCCTCTATCAGCTGACCGGAAATATCGAAACCGGAAAAGGTTTTGCCCTGCTTTTCATGCTGTCCAGCCTACTCCTGCTCTATTCATTGCTATTTCTGAAAAGCAGAATGAACGTGGGATTGGCCTTGATCTTCGGTTTGATAGCAGCCGCAAGTCCGGTGGTCATTTATCAATCGCTCAGTTACTACATAGACGGTCAGCTGTACTCCCTGCTCTTGAGTCTCCTGGTTTTGTTGATCATGGTCTATTTTGAACATGAAGGTCCGGTATTCATCAGTCTGCTTGCTGCCATCACGATTCTGGTCAATCTGAAATTCACAGCCCTGGTATACACTGTGATTATTCTTTTTGCGTTGTTTGTTTTTATTTGGGTCAGCGAAAAAATAACCACTGCCTTCAAATATCTACAGCTCTCCCTAATTTCACTGGTTGTGGCAATCGTGCTGGTCGGGTTTAATCCGTACATAACCAACCTGATTCAAAAAGGAAACCCTTTTTACCCCCTAAGCGGATCAGACAGTATTGATCTCAAACCTTACAACGTACCGGAAAATTTTGTCCGCAAACCTTCGCCGGTAATTTTCTTTTCCTCTGTATTCTCCGAATCGGATAACGTCCGCGGTCCGGGAGAATTTGCCACGTGGAAAGTCCCTTTCACTGTGAAAGAAAACGAAATGGACGCTTTCACTGATACGAATGCCAAGGAAGGGGGGTTTGGCCCGCTGTATGGAGGGGCAATCATCCTGTCGGCGATTGGACTGGTTTACGGCAGCAGAGCAACTAAAGAACACGAAAGAAAAATTCGGATCGCCCTATATTTAGGATTAATTCTGATATTACTGACCGTCTTTATCAACCCGATTTCCTCCCTGGCCCGCTATGTCCCGCAAGCCTACCTCCTCACAATACTGGTATTGGGATTTACTTTCCTCCTTTCTGACAGACTGGCAAAGTTGATCGGGTTATCCTTGGCAATTGTTCTGCTCTACAACAATTACCTTATTGCACAAACGTACTACTCTTATAATTTCTCGGTGTCGGAGAGATTAGAAAAAAAATTAACGGAACTTTCCCAAGAATCAAACGAAAAAAGCATCTTTGTGAATTTCAATGAGATGCCTTCCAATAGGATCCGCCTACAGGACCACAGTATCCGCTTTACTACAGGTATCCCTGAAGATTGCGAATCTGAACGTTTGTCCGCCGGGATTGTCACCGATGTCTGCATTAAATAAATGTTTGGATTCACATTTTTGGAAATCTTGCCTTATATCCTTGTTATTGCCCTGATCTCGCTGATAGATTTCGTGACACTGGCGCGCTCCAGGTTTATTAAACCAACAAAGATTACGCAGCGCACCCCAATGTACCACGACTACTCCATTCTCATCCCGATTTTTGGTGACATGTCATATCTGAAAAACGTAAAGTTTCTTTCCCGGTACAAAAGCCATGTGATTCTCTGCACCACAACCAAAGAGAGCCCGGAATTCAACCAGGAAATAACCCGGGTAGCGGAAAAGTATGGTTTTAAGATTTACCGTTCTGAAGTGCCGCTGGCCAGCCAGAAATCAAAACCCAATCCGTGGCGATTGTTCCAAAAAACCCTCCACGGTGAAACTGAAGTCAACAAGATTGATGAGTCAGTAGTTACAATCGACAGCGCGGAAGGAAAAATTAACGTTGAAATCGCGCGTGACGAAATCATCCGGGACAGTTTTGCTGCAGTGCAGACTGAGTATTGCATTTTCTTGGACGGCGACACTGTTGCCCGGCATTCAATGGACAAACTCGTTGGCCTGATGATAGAAAGAAAACTTGACCTGGCATCTGTCCGCGTACTGGCATCTAAAAAAGAAACGGTCATGGAAAAATTGCAGTCCATCGAATATGAATTTGCGATGGATGCCCGTAAAGTTTATCCATGGCTTACTTCCGGGGCCAGCATGGTGGCCAAGACAGAAGTGATTAAGGAAATTATGAGCCACCACTCATTATTTTTCAGCGGCGGTGACATAGAAATCGGCAAATTGGCACGCATGCTGAATTTCAAAGTAGGACATATTGATTTTGAATTCTTTACTGACGTGCCTGCCACTTTCAAAGCGTGGTTTAAACAGCGCATGGCCTGGTTTGGCGGCGGTTTTAGGCACGCTGTTATCAACATGCACCAGTATAGCTGGCGCCACCCCCTCTTTTATTTCTATACGACTTTTCTGGTCTACCTGCTGACGCCTTTAAGATGGTACGAAGTAATCAAACGTCCGTTAGTTATTCCCTTAATCGTCCTACTGTATTGGGGCTTACTGTTATTATTCCGCGGCAGACAGATGCGCTGGTATTATCTACTCTTCCCTTTTTACGCCCTGACACAGATAATGATTCTCCCAATCTGCGGAGCATACACTTACTTTAAGATGGCTAACCACGCCAACAACGTAGGAATGATTAAATTAAGGCACCCTATCAACAAACCGAATGCTCAAATTGTCAAACAAAAGAAGCACGCTCCTGTCGGGGTTGATGTTCCTCGTCTGCGTCCTTATACTCTGGGCTAAATTTGTGCCATTTGGAGATAAGGATCCGGACAAACCTGAACCGACAAGATTCCCCGCTAATTATGAAGCGGCAACTTGGATATGGGATTCCCCTCAAACTTTGGACAGCAATGAACTATTCTCCCTGATGGACCAAACTGGTTTAAACACTATTTACCTGAACGTGAACTCCTGGGTAGACATACAGGAAGAAAAAGATTTAAACAAAAAATCTAACGATCTTGCGTCTTTCGAAAACCGGCTCAAGGAAATTTTGGCGACTGCCCACCAGAAAAATTATAAGGTCCATGCCCTGGCCGGTGATAAAGATTGGGCGGATTCCGATCATGCCTATTTACCAAAAATGATGCTGGATTATGTAATCGCGTACAACGACAAAAACCCTG
>DASPNG010000098.1:0-4175 GCA_035626635.1 Binatia bacterium
CGGGCAGCTACCCTCATATCGGCGGAAATGATACTTTTCCCAAGCTGCCTTAATAAATGAAATGCCGGAATGAGGGCCAATACTTTGGGGCGAAGTTCCGCAGCGGAAGAAAGGCTGAAAAAGTTATCAATCAGGGTATGAATTTCTTTCTGCGCCTTAACAGGGTTGAACTGGTTTCTGGTTAGAGCCATTGATTTACCGCGAGTTTTTTGCCTGAAGTTATTACCGCATACCCGTTTCTCTTTGTCCGGAAGACATTGTGCTGCTTAAAGTGCTGCCAGACAGCTGCTGCCACTGCTTTGCCAACCCCAACTGCCACTGCATTGCCAATCTGTTTGGCAATTTCAATTTTGCTTCCTCTGAAAATAAAACTGTCCGGGAAACCCTGGAGCCTTGCGGCCTCCCTGTGGGTGATGGGGCGATGCTGAACAGGATGGAGATATCTGCCTTTTTCGGGTTTAAAAAACTCGGTACGAATGGTAACGGACGGGCGGTCCCACCAGAGCCGTCCAAATAAATCAGTACCTCCGCTTTTTTTATTGATCCAGCATTGCGGTGTCAGTTCGGGTGCTATGCGCTGAAGGTCGAAACGATTCATTCCTTCTTCTGGAATTGCTTTATACCGTTGCAGACTGACCGGCGTGGGCGTACGTCCGAAGTGAAGTGCCTCTGTTCCGCTTTCGCCACGAATTTCGGTGCCAGCGGGCAGGGGTAATTTGCCAATTGCCTCTTTTACGGTGACCCAAGGCTTTGGTGACGGAACATAAAGGCTGCGGTCAACCGGCTTTTTACTGCGCGGATCATAATGTGTACGAAGCGGCGGGAAGACATCGGCCGGATCGCCCAGCTTAGAGCCCATGATAAAGGCCCTTGTTCGCACCTGCGGCACACCGTAATCGGCTGCAACGAGTTTGGCGGACTTTATGCGAAAGCCAAATGCTGCCGCTTTTTCCTCAATGAGTAAAAATTCCTGCGAGCTCAGGAGCTCCGGAACATTTTCCATGACAAAGACGGAAGCGCCTGAAATTTCAACCACCTTCATAAAATGAAACCACATCTGCTTACGGGGATCGAACTCACGGTTTTTATTGAGCAAACTAAAGCCCTGGCAGGGCGGACCGCCAATAACAATATCGGCCTGCGGAATTTTTGTTGCCGGATCGGCCAGTATACTGACAATATCACCCAAGATGCAATGGCTGCCAAAGTTGGCATTGTATGTATCAACCGATTCTTTATTAAAGTCGTTTGCCCAAACTGAATGGAACTCCACTTCCGGGTTTTCTTTGCTAAATTCAGAAAAGCCAAGCGTAAAGCCGCCTGCTCCGGAAAAAAGGTCTATAATCTTCAATGTCTTCATCTGAGCTCCGATATTTCCTTAAGTATAATATGCGAATTTAGCTTATCCTGCACAAGAGTTACTCATTGTTATTCACATGTGCGGAGGTGAGTTTGGTTACAAGGCGGGATAGGGTTTGCTCGCGTTTGGCAGAACCGAGTTCGCATCCCCACACGGTCATAATTTTCCAACCTTCTTTTTTTAATGCTTTTATGGCTTTTTCATCGTTGGCAATATTGCCGTTTATTTTATTCAGCCACCATTCTGTTTTTGTTTTGGGAACAACAAAGTATTTACAATGGTTATGGCCATGCCAAAAGCAGCCGTGAACGAAGATGACAGTTTTGTATTTGGAGAGAACGATATCGGGTTTGCCGGGAAGATTTTTTACGTGAAGTCGATAGCGGAAGCCGCGGGCATGGAGGAAACGGCGGACGAGAAGTTCGGGTTTTGTGTCCTTTGCTTTTATGCGGGACATGTTGTAGCTCCTCGTTTTTTTGTCGTGCACGTCGGCCATAGAGTGAAGGTAAATATGGAATGTCCTTCAAATTATCTTCCTCCCAGAAATAAAAACATTTTAAGGAAGATTACCCAACTAAATGGAAAGAAGAAAGTTCTCTAACTGATTCCATGTAGAGTACTTGTAAACAGGCAAATGGGTATGGCCCCTATAGGCTTTATTTTGGGTTCTGGCTACCGCCTGCAGCATATTGATCACTTCTTCGTTGGCATTGGTGACAATAATTGTTTTTTGCTGCTCGGTGGCCAGCTTAATCTTATCGGCATGGAACTGATCGGCGAAGGAACGGCTGATGTACTCGACTTCTGAAAAATCCAGGTCCACCTTTTGGCAGGGATTATCGGCAACCAGTTTCAATAACTGGTTGGAAGCATCCCTGGTGTGGATGGTTTTGCCCAAGAATTGGGCTACCTGTATGGTCGATTCGCAGTTCATTTGCGTGTGCAAAGGTACTATTAAGTTAATCAATTCCGTTTACTCCACGTATTCATAAAAGTTAAACCTTTCAGGTATAATCGTTGGTATTCTTAAGGCAACAAATGTGCCCTGAAAATAACAATTATCCGGGATATCCAAAATGTTCACTCTTTCAACTGTTTCGATATAGGCCGTATTCCCGGTCCAAATGAAGAACCGCCCCCTTAAGCCATGCACTAACATTCTCCTGGAGGTTGAAATACCAAAACCTTTGGATTCGGGTATATTTTTCGTTGATTTCCCATTAATGGCAAACTGTAAGGCCTCTATTTCATCTTTTGGATGAAATTTGGCGTTCCCCTCGTAGGACTTATAAATACCTTTTCCATTATCGCAGATTACCAAGTCGAGGTAATTGCTACTAGGGTAAAACTGGGCAAACAAAAAGCCCTGTGCTGCACCGGAATGGTCGTTTACATTGTGTGTCAGCTCGTCCAAGAAGTAAGATAAAGGCTGCCTTTCTTTTTCTCTAAAATTGAGCTGTCCCTTTAACAAAGCGGAGACCGCATTGAGAACTTTTTCCCGTACGGCACCATGGTACTGATCTGAGCCGGTAGGAAAAGCAATAATAGGGATATAGGTTTTGGTTTTGTAGTTATCTAATTGTTCAAAAAAACTATTCTCTGCTCCTTTAGCCGGCTGAAAGCAGGCAGGGAAATAGATCCTTTCCAGATAAGAATTGATGTTGTAATTATCCGTATGATTAAGTTGAATTTTTTTTCCGACAGACTCAAAGTGATTTAAGCTGCAGGCGAGCCCACCCAGAAAAAAAGGGTTAAGCATCCTGGCCTGGCTAAAATCCAATTCGATTTCGTTATTCTTTGAAGCCACAATGAGACTAATGATCTTCAGCAGCTTTGACAAACTGTGTCCGAACTCTTCGTGCGTTCTTACCGGTATATTGATTTTTTGAATCATTTTGACTTGCTTCAAAAATAGGGAATAGAAAGTTAGACAAGTCCTTCTCACAAACTGAATGAACAGATTCGAACCTGACTCCAAACTACTTCTTTATGTGAATGGTTGGAACGAATTATAAGAAGCCCTATATTTTTTATGCCGTTATTAGTGTTCTTCATAGCCTCTACGCTGTGGCTGCACCAATAAAACGAACTTAAGGTTAATCCATCATATGGGTAAGAAAGCCGAAATTATCAATACCTGCCTGGTAAAATAATGCAGGTGAACAATGTTATTCTTCCGGATATTAACATACCCTGATTCTTACCAGATTTAAATGCATATCGTTCAGCTTTTGAAACATCACCTTCCCGGATCCACATATCTTTCTTAAAGAATTGCGTTCCCATACCTGACACCTGCGGTCGTTGGCATTTATAAAAAAAGAGGCCGCACAGCCGAATGAATCTTTTCTTCATCGGCTTTTACCTGTTGCGCTGTATTTTAAAAAAATCCCTTTGCACATATTCACTTTTATGTGACGGCTGAATATGCCACACAAGATGGATATGATGAATTGTAATGGTAAAACCATAAAGTTTTATCCTTTCCTGCTTTACTAAAAAAGAGAGATTTTCTAAAAATGAGTGCCTTGTATTTATCTTGCTTTAGCAGAGGTTTGCATGCTAAAATGGCGGCCATAAAAATGAGGATAGTACTCTGGCATCCCGACAACGAAGATCATCCAGTTGTTGGTGCAGGTAACACACAAAAGCTAATGAAAAACACCAACAACGGCAAAATATTTTAAAAACAGCAGCTATTATGATTTGACATGATTTTTTGCTTGACCTATTCATCCCAATTAACAGGAGCTTTCTTTTCACTAATCGCTCTTAGTAATGAAGCTGTCCTATCAAAATCATTGTAAGTACAGAA
>DASPNG010000099.1:0-3543 GCA_035626635.1 Binatia bacterium
ATCCGCTCCTCAATTGATACCGGAAGCTTTAGTAAAATAGTAGGCACTTATCGTCACCATAGACAGTTGCAATAATTGAAGGCTCCTGGTAATATCTCTCTTGCGTGGAAACGCAAAGGAGGATATTCGGGTTTGATTCGCAACCACCGAAAAATTGAGGACAAGTTCAATCTCTTGAAGATTGAGTCTGCAGCACAGCGCGGCGACTTGTATGAGCTTGGATCGGCAATACTTCCAGGAAAGGAAAGACTGGTCTATTACGTCGAACGCCAAAATATCGGCACACGCCTGTACGTGAAAGTTCAGTTGGATCCAGAAACAGAGCGCCATCTGATGTTCCTCAGTGAACAGGTCAGCCGCAATCGTCCGAGGATAGACCAGGAAATGGATGATCAGCAATTCCAGATTTTGAAGCTCCTGGCTTACGGAGACCCGCCCGAATAATGTAACACCCGCAACCTTTGCCGGTGTCTTTTTTTTGTCCTCTGTTACTTGACATGAAGCGTTATCGTATATATAATCACAAGTCTTTTTAACAGAAGCAATGCAAAAATACAGCCAATTAATTTATGTTAAACTAAACTCAATGACTGAAAAACAGCGTCGAGTTTTAGATGTGACAATTACCCTGCTTCTAACAGGTGCTTTGATTTGGGGTTTGTGGTCGTTTCTGCAAGGTGAGGCTGTTTTCAATCTTTTTGCCAATGACGCCAGCAAATTCCGTGATTATCTGGTGAACTTGGGCGGCTGGGCTTCTTTTACATATGTATGGCTGGTGATGCTGGAAGTTTTAATTGCCTTCATTCCTGGATGGTTTGTCTATCCGGTAGGCGCGGCTATTTTTGGTTTTTTACAGACCGTCATGTTGGTCATGCTGGCCAACTTCCTTGGCGCAAGCATCAGTTTCTGGATTGGCAGGAGATGGGGTAAGCCATTGATTGAGAAGTTTATCGCAACCAGCTCAATCAATAAATTTGACTCATACATGGAGAGGAACGGTACATGGGCCATTTTTATTCTGAAAATAAATCCGATTACGTCTTTTGATATCTGGAACTACATTGCCGGCGCATCCAGGATTAGCTATTGGAAATTTAGCATCGCTAACCTTTTAGGGATCTTACCGCTGGTGGTGTTTTCCGCGGCGTTAGGAGAACAGGGCTTTGAAGTGGCACCTCAACTCTTAGGTATCCTTCTGCTTCTGACAATTTTGTATATAGTTTGGTATTTTGTAAACTTACCTCATAAAATTTCCAAGTTCAGAAATAAAAATTCTGCTGACAAATAAAAAAACCAGAGGCTGAGCTCTAGTATTTGTGGTTCGAACTTTGTGTTTCGTTGTGTTCTGTCCGGGTGAGGTATCCCATACCGACCATTGCAATCACGGCTGCAAGGTAAATCGGTTCCCAGAATCTCAGGATCAGGGCAGCGCCTGCAACAAGCAGCAAGCCCACCATCCCGAAGTTCAAGGTTTCCAGGATGAGTTCCAAGACCCAGGATTTCTTCCTGAAGACCTCGCCGTGGCTTTCAAGCAATGGTAAGTTGTCCATGTTTCCCCCTTGCACAAATATTATAGCACTGTTGAAAAATTCATGGTAAGATGTGTGAAAGAAAGGTGTGACGCATCCAGCCAGGTGTTTAATTAGTCTGGCAGCCAGCGTCGCAACACAATAATGTCTAAACAAACGCAACCAGATTTGATGGATAAAGTAGTTAACCTCGCTAAAAGGCGTGGTTTTATTTTTCCCGGCTCAGAAATTTATGGGGGTTTGGCCAATTCTTGGGATTATGGGCCTTTAGGAGTTGAGCTGAAGAACAACGTGAAAAAGTTATGGTGGAAGATGTTTGTGCAGGAAAGGAAAGACATGGTTGGAATTGACGCCGCTCTGCTCATGAACCCAAAAGTTTGGGTGGCTTCCGGGCATGTCGCTACTTTTTCAGATCCTTTGACTGAATGCAAAAAATGCCATACCAGATATCGCGCAGATCAGTTGCCGGAAAAATGTACTCAGTGCGGGGGAAAAGAATTTACTGAAGCAAAACAGTTTAATTTGATGCTGAAAACCCATCTGGGTCCAGTCGAGAATGAAGAAAGTGTGGTGTATTTCCGCCCTGAAACTGCTCAGGCTATGTTTGTAGACTTCAAACAAGTACAGGAAACATCGCGGCAAAAAATTCCATTTGGGATTGCTCAAATTGGAAAAGCTTTCAGAAATGAGATTACCCCTGGTAATTTTATTTTCCGTACCCGGGAATTCGAACAAATGGAAATTGAATATTTCATCCATCCGTCAGAGTGGGAAAAACAATTCGAGCATTGGCTAGGTGAACAGAAAAGATGGATCAAGGCGGTTGGAATTGACGAGTCAAAGACTTATTATGTTGAAATTCCTGAAGAAGACCGCGCATTTTACAGTAAGCGAACCATAGATACAGAATTCGATTATCCTTTCGGCCAGAAAGAACTGTATGGTATTGCTTATCGAACGGATTACGATCTTTCAAACCACGAGAAAGCTTCGGGTAAGAGTTTGAAATATAAGGATCCTGTAACGAATGAAGAATATATACCTCACGTCATTGAACCGACTTGGGGTGTGGATCGCACAGTTTTGGCTGTTTTACTTTCAGCTTATTCAGAAACTGAAGCGCGATCCGGAAAAGAGGACGCCGTGCACGAAACTGAAGTCACCCTGCGGTTGCCAAAAGAACTGGCACCAATCAAAATCGCCATCCTTCCTTTATCCAAAAAAGAAGACCTTACCAAACCAGCCTCTGACATATTCCAAACATTAAGCAAGCGATGGATGGTACAGTATGACGAAACCGGATCAATCGGTAAACGCTACAGGAGACAGGATGAAATTGGTACCCCATACTGTCTTACAGTGGACTTTGAAACTGCTAATGACCAGGCTATTACAGTCCGCGACCGCGACACGATGCAGCAGGAGCGGGTAAAAGTCGCGGAATTGCTTGCTTACTTCCAGGAAGAGTTGCAATGTTAATGAGTTATACATGCCTGTCCAATCTCTCTACACCAAAAAAGTTTTACCTAACGGTCTAACATTACTTACTGTTCCAATCGAAACCGCGGCATCTGTCACGATGTCGGTTTTCGTGAAGGCGGGATCCAGGTATGAAGAGGCGAACCTCAACGGGATTTCACACTTTTTGGAGCATTTGCACTTTAAAGGATGCAAGAAATACGCGACTTCCAAAAAATTATCAGAAGTGATTGATGCTATCGGCGGTGAAATGAATGCAAACACCGGAAAAGAACATACCCAATATTACGTCCGTGCAGCTTACGAGCACATGCCTTTAGTGTTCAATGTACTGACGGATATGATGCAGAACCCGTTGTTTGATGAAAAAGAAATGAACCGGGAAAAGGGTGTGATCATCGAGGAAATCAATATGTATAAGGATAATCCTCAGTCGCACGTAGATTCATTATTTGAAGAATTGCTTTGGCCGTATTGCTCGTTAGGGAGGGATATTGCCGGTACACCGGAAGTCATTAAAGCCATCACAAGACAG
>DASPNG010000100.1:0-2002 GCA_035626635.1 Binatia bacterium
TTTTGGACAGCATTGCAGGAATGCGTAATATTGCCGCCCGTTAAATGATTGCAGGCGTGCGGGTTAACTCCGTTGTGCTGCGATCAGGAAGGCCCAGATGGCGGAATTGGTAGACGCGTCAGACTCAAAATCTGGTTTCCGCAAGGAAGTGCAGGTTCGATTCCTGTTCTGGGCACTTGACAGGGCAAAGTAGTTGTGAAACTATTTTGCCCTGTTTCATTTTGGCCGGGAAGGCAGTTCCAATCTGCGATGTATTGAATACCGAATTTACCTTATTGGTTCGGAAAAGGTTAAGATGAAGTTTATTACTGCTGCAAGCGGCTGTTAGCTACGTTGTTTATCGTATCTTGTTGAAGTCTCCCTAACTCGAATTTACATTTCAGCCTTACAAGTGGGTTTTAAAAGTGGTGTCCTTCCGTATTTACTTCTCAGCTTACTATGACCAGTTGGGTGCTTTTATCAAATGACCAAACATAAAGGGCTTCAGTTTTGTGATCGGGAATACACCGGGCATCTGCCGAATAGCAAAAAATATGAATCGATGGTTATGAAAAACTACTTCAGCATCGCGGAAGATGATCGAGGTTCGAAGATGAAGATGCTGAAGCGCCAAGTGAAGCTTTTCACGATTATAGAACCTGCGAAGGCTTTGAGTTCTCTAAAATTCATCAGTAATACAAGTTTCAATGGATACTCGTTCTTTTTTTGATCTTTATTTCGAAGGCGCAAAAGTAAATTCAATTCTCATTATGGATCCCGCAGGGACCATTCAACATATAAACGCAGCGTTCACTCATAATTTTGGTTACAGGTTAATTGACCTCAAGAATAAGAGTTTTGGAATTCTTTTTACCGAGGCCGACCAAATCGCCAATAAGCCACAGATTGAATTAGACCAGGTTATCCAGAAAGGTCAGGCCGATGATGACAACTACGTAATTAACAAATCAGGACATCCTATCTTGTCAACTGGTGAATCAATTCTTGTCAAAACAGCTACGGGGGAGAAATATATCGTAAAGGATATTGTCAATTTAGCTGCAAAGAAGTATCTAAAGTTATTTCTTACCGAAACAGAGGAATTATTGGAACGGATTTTTGAAACTTCAACAGAAGTAGCAATGATCGTAATAGACGGCAGTATGAAGGTTGTTAAGATGAATGCTGCTTTTCTGAGGCTTTTTGAAATTAAAAGTATACCACCTGCAGGTAGCCCCCTGTCAAGTTTGAAAAGTACATTTTGGTCTCGCAATGAAGTTAGAGATGAGATAAGAAATTCCATTGTTACGAGTACTCCGATAAAACACAAACAATTTTTGTTTCAGAAAGGAAGGAACACAAAGTTAAAGGTCAATTTTGAATCAAAAATTATTGATAAAGGACCTGCACTGGGTCGCCAGATCTTTATTATTGTCGAGATTGACTGATCAGTCTGGAAAAAACAAACTCAAATTTGACTATATACCGCTAAAAGCTCCTTCAGTTTCCTACACTGGCGTAATTCGTTTTGCCGGGTTTACTGGATATATTCGAGTTGCAGCACATGCTTATCAAAAGATACATGTACCTTAATCCTGGCACACGTCTACAACGCCTTAGGTGACACGCTCCAGGCACAGTAACATTCTACGTGTGTCCATAAAAGTTGGTATGAAGTCAATATGGAATTTTGATCAATGTGATACATAGTTACCATTAGCAACACCTGAATTCGTAAAATCCGTACTAAAAATTAGTATAGCTTGTATGACTTTTTTCACATTCGCTTGACGAGCATCAATGATTGCGAAAAAAATTTTTTGAGTACAAAAACAAATCCCATTTTTAATCCGCGAACGCACTTGCTGCGTTGCTAACCCCACCCAGTTTTATCTTCTGATTAGCGACTCGTCCATTCCTGTGAACCAACTGGTCTCTGCGCTTTGTAGCACCTAAACACTATTGTATCACCCTGAACCGTCCTAACTATGCGGCTGCACCCCACTGCATTGCTGGTACTGCT
>DASPNG010000101.1:0-5203 GCA_035626635.1 Binatia bacterium
CATAAAACTGTTGCAGGCCGAGTATTTAACCATTGGCAAGGATAAGCCGCTTATCCTTTTGGATGATGTGTTTTCAGAGCTGGATGAATCCAGAAGAAAGATGTTACTTTCCAGTCTATTAGGCCATCAGATTTTTATTACCACTACAGACGATCACCAAGCCAGCCAGATAGTACCCCACGCCAAGATTCTACACACCTCTGAAAATAATTTAATCGAATAAAAAATCTCCAAGATCAGGTTTGTTTACTTGGAGACTGCTCCTTGATTCTATCTACAATCCATTTGGTTGCTTCGAATTCCATTCTTTTGAATCGAGAGACACTTCGAAGTCTGTTCAGGATTTCTAAATCGCGAACCCTCCTTCTTAAAATCTTAAGGGACGACCTTCTCCCTTTCATTAGTTCGGGAGTTTTTTCTGACTCATGCTGGACAAACTTCATTGCCCAGACGAGTGCATTATAGGTATTTCTATTCTTTGGGACCGATATGGTGTCAGGTTGACTCAGACGACCAATACTGATCCGGAGTACTTCGAGATGATCGGGATTATGTGTTTGGGTTTCGCTCACCAATCCTCCTTTAGGAAAGTATGTTACCAATCCTTATATTTTTTTTCAATTTTAAAACCGCCCAATGGCGGTTTTATTTTACAATGACTTGTGGTTGCTGTGGTGGCGCTTGGGTTTGGTTGGTTCTTTGTTCAGGGAGTTGTTCGTAAAGGTCTATGACAAGTTTTGTGACTTTAACCGGGTTTGGAATGTTATGGAACAGAAATCTTTCTGTTTCGCCAGCTGTCTGGATATATACGTCTCCAAAGTCCAGTAGGTTTTCCGGTAAGCCGTGAACCTCAGCTGTTACATCCTGAATTTGGTTTAAATGTAATTCAGAAATAGTGTGGTGAGTCAGACTTTTTTGTTCTATAGTCACAATTCGCTCGTTGGTAATGATGTGACTGTGAAGGTAATACAGAGTAAGTATGATAAACAGACCCAAGGCTAGAAACATTACAAAAATTACTTTTAGAACATCAACAAGCGGGAGATAAGTTGGAGAAATGAATTGAGGAGCGTAATAGAGACTGACGTAATCAAACCCAAGGTAAAGGAACAACATCAGAAACCATAAGGCGAGCTTTGCAAACAAAACGGACCAATGTTCTCGTATCACCAGAAAAATTTTCTCATCAGCTTGTTGGCCGGGGAAGAGTGTTTGGTTCATATTTTTGAGACAATGGTCCAGCTCCAAGTCAGTAAACCCAAAACAGCGGCAGAATAAATTATACTGGCGGTCATTGTCAGACTTTTGGAATTACCGTAAGTATTTAACGCATACAAACCAACAAGGCTGTAAATGACAAAAATAAAAGTCGCCAAGGCTAAAAGTATTTGGGAGACTAGAGTCACGTATTGTTCCATAGTTTTTTGTTTATAACAAAGTTTGGTTTCTTGTTTGCTGCTTTATGCCAAGGTGGTCATATGCCAGCGGGGTAGCCACGCGTCCCTTTGGTGTGCGTGCTATCAAACCTAATCTTAGCAGATAAGGTTCATAGATGTCTTCCACAGTTCCAGGGTCTTCGGAGGTTGCGGCGGCAATAGATGAAATCCCGACCGGCCCGCCTCCAAATTTTTCAATCAGCGCAAACAGGATGCGGCGGTCGTTTCCATCCAGGCCAAGTTTATCAACTTCCAGCAATTGCAATGCCTGATGAGCAACGTCCTCTGTAATTTCGCCGTTTGATTTGATCTGGGCATAGTCCCGGACACGCTTCAGCAGGCGGTTGGCAATACGCGGGGTTTTTCTGGACCGGGTGGCAATTTCTTTTTTACCGTGCGGATCCATCTGGATGCCTAAAATTCTTCCGGCGCGTTCAATAATATTTTCTATCTCCTGGTCTTCGTAATAATCCAGACGGTAGGTCATACCAAACCTGTCTCGAAGAGGGGATGACAACAGTCCGATTCGGGTGGTGGCGCCAATTAAGGTGAACTTTGGTAAGTCCAGCCGCAATGCTTTAGCACCAACTCCCTTGCCTAGAACAATGTCCAGGGCATAGTCTTCCATGGCTGGATAAAGAACTTCTTCAATTGTCTTGTTCAGGCGGTGGATCTCATCAATGAACAAAATATCATTTGCTTCCAGGTTGGTCAGCAGGGAAGCAAGGTCGCCGGCTTTTTCGATTGCCGGACCAGAAGTGATTTTTATATTTGACCCAACCTCTTTGGCAATAATGTGGGCCAAGGTGGTTTTGCCCAAACCCGGCGGGCCATAAAGAAGAATGTGCTCCAATGTCTCTTTTCTTTTCTGGGCAGCATCAATAAATATTTGCAGATTTTCTTTAATCTTTTCCTGGCCAACGTATTCAGAAAGTTTTTGCGGCCTGAGTGTCGCCTCAAAAAAGGTCTCATCAGTGGACTGTGTCGGGCTTGTGATGTTTATTTCTTCTTCTGAGGAGAGGTCTTTGTTGATCATTGGAGAGGGGAGATTGGTTTTTATGTGGTAGTTGGAGCTGGTGTTTCAGTTGGGGCTGGTATTGGTTCGGTTTGGTTTGGATTATTAGGGTTTGGTGTTTCAGCTGTTTCTGGATTAGGGGTGCTGGCTTGAGTGGTTTGCTGGAATAGTGCAGGTGGCTGGTATGTGCTGCGGAAAACCTGCTCTTTCTTTTCGCCATTCTTTTCCACCCAGCGGGTCCAAATGGCTTTCATGGCACCGTTGGTCTGCTTGTCGTACTGTGTTGGCCCGTCAAAGGTGATTTTTCTGTCGTCTTTGGTGCCATAGAAGTAATAGTAAAGTTTGTCACCGACGATTTCCGTCTTCATCAGTAAGTGGCTTGGCAGGTCATTCATAAATTTGAAATCAGTAACGCCCGGATAGATAGTAGCGTCAGTCCCCTGCGGCGCGTAGTAACGGACAGCAAAGGAGTGGTTGCGTCTTTCAGTGATTGGTAGTCCGGCATTCATTGCTGCGCGGAATGCGGTAGACGAAACTTGGCATAAGCCGCCGCCAAATTCAGGAGTGAGTCCGGACTTCTTAATTACCAGTTCCGGCAAAAATCCGTGTTCGCCATCCACGTCTCCCAAAAATTTATTGAAGGAGAATTCTTCACCAGGCTTGATGATCAGTCCCTGGAAACGTGAAGCACCAACATTGATGTTTACTCTGCGGTTGTATGGAGAACCTGAAAATTCAGATTCACCAACTGCCACTAATTCTTTAATTCCCAGATTGTTTGTCTCCTCCAAAGATGTGGCCGGCTTGGACAGAAGCACTGGCAATTCCATATTACTTTGGCTCTGTGACAGAAGCTTCAATGTTTTGTAAATATCCAACGCTTGTCCGTTTTGCCCTGGTTCAAATTCCTTTGCCCAGTTGTCTTCAATCACCAGTTTCGGATTTTTTGTCTGTTGATTGATCGCCGCCGCCGCTTCATCCAAAACCTTAACAGTGTTTGTGTCCAAACTTGCGGCATTCACCAGATATTTTTCTTCCTCATATCCTTTGGCCAAAAATTCTTTCAAATCAAAATCATTCCGGACAACATATCCTGAGGTAATTCCAACCTGTGGTTGTACCTGCCAGGTCTTGTCAGCAAATTTTAACTCAGCGCCTTCAGAAGTGTTTGGGAAAAATACAAAAAGCGCAAAGCCGAATGCTATTAATTTAATTGTGCGTAACAGTGACATTTCGTAAATTATTTTTTAATACTTCAAATTCGATTATGGTATCGCATGTTTTCAAAAGTTTTGGGAACTTGTCTGCCCATTCAATTAACACTATGGAGTCCTTCTCGGCAAGCAATTCATCCAGTCCCAGGGTATCCAGTTCCCTAACTTTTTCCAGGCGGTACAAATCTATATGGTAAAACGATTTTCCTCGGCCATTGTAACAATGAATGATTGTAAAAGTCGGGCTTTTAGCATTAGTTATACCTAAGGCAATTTGGGCCAGGGCGCGGGTGAAGGTTGTTTTGCCGGATCCGAGGGTTCCCACCAGTCCAATAATCCTGTTATCAGGGCCGGTTTGTTTCCACACTTCCTTGGCTATTTGTTTCAGGCCTGATAATTTGACGTTTCGGTACTTCATTTCGCATTTATTTTACCATTTTTTGACCGATTAGTCGAGTTTTTTGGTACCGTTGACTTTAGGGGTTGAAACTTGTATATTGATATGAAAATTTAATACTAACCACAGCTTAAAGATGCCCGATACTTTCAAGCAGGTTGCCGAAAAATTCCATAATTCTGGAAGTGTTCTGATTGTAATTTCTCCCATGCCCGCTGCCGACACAATTGCCGCTGCATTGGCACTTTCAGGGTTTTTGAAACGAATAGACAAAGACGCAGTTATAATCACCCCTGACGGACACTTAAATACTAATGCCAGTTTTTTGCCTGGCTATGACCAGATTCTCAGGGAATTTAATGCAAGCAAGGGATTTGTAATTGACGTGTCCACAAAGCGCACAGGCGTAGCCGAGTTAAGCTACAAAAAAGAAGGCGATAAAATTTCTGTGTATCTGAAACCTAAAGCCGGCCAGTTTGAACCTAATGATGTCACTTTCAGAAACTCAAAATATCCCTACGATGCGATTATAACCATTGGCGTATCTAAACTTGAAAACCTCGGCGAGTTTTTTGGACGGTACGCGGAAATGTTTTACGAAACACCAATTGTCAATATTGACTTCAAAGGTTCGAATGAAGGATTTGGACAGTTCAACCTTGTTGAGCTGAATGCCTCCAGTAACTCCGAAATAGTTTTTGACCTGATCAGCGAAATGGAAAAGGATCTGATTGACCAGGAAATTGCCACCACTCTTTTGGCAGGTATTATTGTTGAGACCAACAGTTTCCAGCACACCAGAACTACACCACAAGCTTTCACCAAAGCCGCGGAACTGGTGGGGTTGGGAGGCGATCAGCAGAAAATCGTGGTTGAGTTATACAAGAATAAGAGTATGGGTTTTCTGAAATTGTGGGGGAGGGTACTTGCCCGGCTGAAGGAACAACCGGAATCATCCATGGTTTATTCATCTGTTAACCGGTTGGATGTCGAGAAGGCGGGTGCAAATGACGCTGATGCTTCTCTGGTCTTGAAAGAGATGGTTTTACAATTGTCTTTTGCCAAAATCCATATTTTTTTCAGGGAGCTTCATGAAGATTCCACTGAAGTTTACATTTCCGCACCAGCCGTCTTAAATTTA
>DASPNG010000102.1:0-10576 GCA_035626635.1 Binatia bacterium
TCTTTGTGAGAGTAAATCCACGAATCCAGGTGTACCTAAGTAGGTATAATTTACTCTTGCTTCATTCCAAACATCTGTTTTTAGAGTTGGTTCTGACAAAGCCACAATTGTATCAAACAAAATAACCCAATCATTGCAAAGTGATGCATTAGGACAGGACGGATCCCTCACTGACGGTCCTCCCACAGCAGTACAATTCGCATGGTTTGCGGTTGTACACTTAAGTCCTGTGACGTTGATTGTCAAATTAGGAATAGTACCGGACATGGAATAACCATTTTCCTGCGCAGAGGATTCATTGTAAATACCATCCGCGTCCTTGTCTACCCTCAGGTTCCAGCAAGCATTACCGCTGCATGTGACACCGCTCGGGAACCTGGTTGGTCTGGTAAGCTGGATAGGACGGCCTCCATCATCAGCCGGATTAGGGTGGAATATGTCGTTAATCCCCGTAATCTGCACATTATCAGTACCACTGTTCCTGATTTGAATCCTGAAAGTTACCCTGTCCGTATCCTTCCCCGGAATTGTTCTATCAAAAGCATTGCCATTTACAAATGCGATATCTTTTCTTGAATTCGACATGTTTACGAAGCAAGTAGTCGGTGTGTAAGAAGTACTTGAAACTGTTTCTGAACCATAGACAATATTACCACCGCCATAGTCAATGAATGGCCGAACCACTATCCATACAGGTGTAGCAGGAGGATTACTCCATGTATAGGTTGTTGTCCTCGATCCGGATCCCCCAGAAGGATCATCATCTCCAATATGTATATTGGGACCAGAACTGGAGTTTCGGTAATAAACAGCAAACCCGCTCTCATTATTGGAATTATCTATCCAACTAAATGATAATTGACCGCAAGCAGAACTTTCGAGCTGAATACCTGAGGCATCAGTCGGTGCAATATAAATATCAACAGAGTCACTTGAATTACCTCCCGCACCTACACAGTCGAGGGTGTAAGTTCGATTTGTAGTCAAATTACCACTGGATTGACTACCGGAAGTTCCGGTCCACCCAGAAGGAACAACGAAACAAGATGAGGCGCCGGTCGATGACCAAGTAATAGTTGCCGAACTATTGTAAGGAACTGTTACTGGCCCATTTGATCCGTTTGCTCTAATATCGGCGGTGGAAGGACCAGACGCTACGTTGTATCTCACTGAAGTGGCAAAATTATCCCCTTCGTTTGATTCATTATTAATTTCGTTGTTTCTATCCACAAACACACCCACCCGGCAATTACTTGAACAGGATGCTGAATCAGCTACTATGCTATAGAATTGTGAAAATGGCCCGCTTCCCACTCCTAACGACGAAGTAAACCGATGAGATACTTGCCCAGTAGTACCATTGGCTGGTTGTGATGCTTGATTTCGATAACTCTCTATCCAAAATCCGCTTGATGATGTTGCTGTACTGCCATTGTTACCCCAATTTATACAAACTTCCATATTAGCACCGCTGCTTACAGTCATACCGTCAGTAACTAATGTACCATTACTGCAGTTAGTACCATTTACTCTTAATTGGACGTTATTAACGTAGAGATTAGGTTGTGGAGGAGGCGGTGGTGGAAGTGGACCTGGTGGTGGTCCTGGAGGGGGCGCAGGCGGAGGTGAGCCACCTCCGCTACCAGATACAGAAACTGTACATGTATCAGTACCGCCATCAGTTGTTACAACTACACTATAGTTTCCTGGAGCAGAATATCTTGTTCTAAAATTTGGGTCATTATCACTAGAAGGATTGCCTCCTGGTGCACTCCAGGAATATGTTCCTAGTCCAAAAGCCACATCAATAAAGATATCTGTATCAACGGTCGTGCTTTGGCTGTCTGGAAGACAATCAGGCGGTGGCGGAGGAGGCGGAGCATCAGGATAGAAACCTGAACCGCTTATATGGAGGCCGGCTTCTGCGTCTTCTACAAAAAGATTTCTATACGCAGTTATAATACCGGACGTGGTTACGTTGTGACCTCCTCCGGTGTAAATGTTATATGGATGCTCTCCACCATACTCATGGCCGCATTGGTCACCCGAACAATTCCAGGTATTGCATGGACCATTACCACTACTGTCAAATAAACAAGTTGTTGCAACGATCGTGGAACTACCGTGCCGATGTCCAGAAAGTGTGTAGGTTATAGAGCCAGAAGTATAATCGTTACGCGGGAAATTACTACTGTTAGTACAAGTGGCACTATCACCATGACCGTGACGAATACAGACAAATGTCCCTAAATCAACATTATCAACACCTGCCTTTGCTGTTGGAGGCGTCATTATGAAAAAGGATCCTATAATTATTGAAGCGAAAAGTAATGTTAGTTTTGTGGCCATAAATTTTACCTAATTGGAGGAGGCTGAATTAACGCTTGATATAGAACAGAATCTGCAACAGGAGTTCCCCAACCCACAGAATAGTACACCTGGATATTGATACCGCTCACTGACTCTGATAATTTCCTTAGATCATCAAACGACCCAGCACCTTCTGTTTTGGGTCTATCTTGTAAGTTAAAGCTTAGAGATTGCCCAGGCTTTGTAAGATCTATGGCCGGTAGTATTATTTCACGTTTCCAAATTTGTGTAGAATCATCAACCCTAAAAGAAAAAGAAACTTCTTGTGAAGAAGAAGTTGCCTCAGCTTTTACGTTTGGATCTTCAAAAAAGCCAGTAGCTGTGACTGTATTGTTCTCTACTTTTTGAAGGGTTCCATAAAATCTTTTAACCTCGCCAAAATCTTTAATAGATTCCTGTTTGTACAAAACTAGTGAGGCTAAAATCAGAACACTTATACCGAAAATAATAAGAATCTTGCGTTTTTTCATTTGATTTTTTGTTTCTGTCTTACCGGGAAACTTCAAAAATATTATAGCATAATAGCTTAAAAAATTGCAAATAAAAAAGCCCTGCCCCTGAGAAGGAAGCAAGGCTTCGGCTTAGCGAACCACTCGGAAGCCGAGATCGGCTTTCCAGTTGTTCACGTCTGATGCGCTGACCAGGTCCCAGCCGCTCTCGGTGAAACTGAGAGAGCCGGAACCAGTGTTGGTAACCCCACCAGGGATTACCATGTTGAATGCGACTGCCATACAGACAGGAGAATTCATGGAGGGATCGCCCTCATCGAACGGTGTGCCCCCGCCTGCGAAGTTCTGCATAGCGTTCAGCATCATCAGGATTTTTCGTCCTGCAACCTGAGGATGTTTCACGCACAGCTTGACTGTGTACATGTCCTGATGGTTACGGACAAGGTAAGTTTCCCTGCCGTTCACCACCAGAGATGGATCCTGGGTGGGCTCCAATGCGTTCGAGCAATTGGCTGGATTCGCAGCGCAATTGCCTGGATGAATGGAGTACTCAGCACTGGCCAATTGACTCCTCCCTGGTCCGGGTGGTCTGTTGTTGGAGTCGATGGGCTTGCTCGGATCGTAAGGTGGAGTCGGACCACCGGCAGAGGTCGAACCCCCGCAGGCACTGGAAACCGCCAGCGCCAGAAACAACGCAAGAAAAACGCCGAAACGACGCATCGTGGCCTCCATTCAAATTGTCAGGCTATTGCCCTTGTAAGAACATGATAGCAGATTATACGAAAGAATTTAGAAAATGTCAAGGCTAAGCTTATACCTCATAGCAAAAAAGGCCTGTTTAAGGCCTTTTTAATATAATTCCTTTATTTTTCCCAAACCGCAAACAAAGACAATGGGAGCAGTTTCCCCTTACCCTTAGGAGAAAGTACAATCTCCCCTTTTCTGATGGTTCCGCCAAGCCCTTTCACTGAATCGCCAAGCAGATTCGCCAAGCTAATGGAAGAGGATTCAATCGAATACATGGTAACAAAAACAAAGAGCGGATTTTCTGAAAGCAATTCCCTACAGCTCTCCAGTAACTGGCTAATGGAATCCTCCACTTTCCAGACCTCACCTTTTGGACCCCGCCCGAATGCTGGAGGATCCATAATGATGGCATCGTACTTGCTTCCCCGCCTGACTTCCCGCTTCACAAACTTTAAAGCGTCATCCAGTATCCAGCGGATCGGCTTATTTTTCAAACCTGACAGCTCTGCATTTTCATTGGCCCAGGTCAGGGCTACTTTTGATCCATCCACATGGGTCACTGATGCCCCTGCTGAAGCCGCAGCTAAAGTGGACATGCCGGTATACGCAAACAAATTCAAAACCTTAACTGGCCTCCCAGCCTGTGAAATCTTCTGCCTCACCCATCGCCACTGTCCTGACTGCTCCGGAAACACCCCAATATGCTTGGACATCTTGGTCATTTTCAGACGGACCTTCAGGTCATCAAACTGCAGTAAAAAATTTGGGTCGATTTTCTTTTTAAACTCCCACTCCCCTTTTTCTTCTTCCCGTTCATAAGCCGCAACTGCCTGTTCCCATTCTGAATCAGCCAGTTCCGGTTTCCACCATGCCCGGGGCTCACTTCTGATAATAATTAAATCGCCGTACCTTTCCAGCCGGCGGTAATTTCCACTGTCCAGCAATTCAAACTGGTCCCAGTCGTCTTTTAAAATTTCAATTTCTGCCATTATTCGATTTTCCCGGAAATTCCGTCGATCACAACATCCAACGTCCTGGACCCGTCCTGTGTCTGAATCCGGGCCGTGGTTGTTGCAAAAGACCCAAAATTAGCCGGTAGTGGATTAGCCGCAGTAGTCCCGGTCATGACTGCAAAAGGGGCGCTAAACCTGACTGACAAATTGGAAGCATTTGTTGTACCACTGCCATTTGCCAGACTAAACGGCTGAGCGCTCGTTAAGAAACCAGTACTTTGAACCAAAGAAAATTGCTGCACTCTCATCACTGCCCCGCAATTATCTTCTACCATGAGATTATATGTAGTGGAAGTGTTGAATTCTACCCAATACGAGACAGGAGAATTATCGCTGGCGCAGCGCGCATTCCCGCGGACATGCGGTGCAAAAGCCGGTGGAGGTATTAATTTTCCGGCTAAAGTATAGTTTTGGGCAGTTCGCAATGCCAGGATTACTGAATCCCGTGCCAAGTTGATCCGTTTTTGGCGGTCGCCCTGCCGGAAATTATAAAGCATGACAGAAGCAACAAGCCCCATCATGAGCATAACTGTCAAAAGTTCAATTAATGTAAAACCGCGTTGTGTTTTCATACCGGAGGAAAGCCAATTAGTTCTAAATACCAGTCCAGCAACCTGTGACCATATATTAACCCAAAAATCGTGGCAGATGCCAGGAAGGTCCCAAAGGGCATTCTGGACCCCAGCTCCTTTTTCTGCAGGCTGACCAGGAACATACCTATTACTGCCCCGGACATGTAAGCCAGAAACAGGGAGAGAACCCCTACCGGGAACCCGGCTGTCATTCCCATGAACAATCCGAACTTCACGTCCCCAAATCCGATCCACCGGCCTTTTGAAATAAGGTGCTGCAGGTAAAAGAACCCTGAAATGATTACTGCCCCTACAAGACCTGAGATTGTAGCACAGTTCATCGGGAATTGGCAGCCGTAAGCATAATCACGGGATATTGCATACAAAACAGCGATGACCAGGCCGGTAAAAACAAATTTGTCGAGGATCAGGAAATGTTTCAGGTCATAGACTGCGATTACAATCAGAACCGCGGAGATAATCCAGAGAAACAGCAATTCCCAGAGAGGGACTCCAAGAGTGGCGAGACAGAAAAATACGGTGGCAGTCAGTAATTCCACCAAAGGATATTGAACGGAAATATTTTTTCCGCAATAACGGCATCTCCCGCCTAAAAAAATAAAGCTCAGGACAGGGACTAAATCCCACACTGAAAGCTCATGTTTACACCTTGGACAATGCGATCTGCCGCCAAATGACTGGGACAGCTTTGTCCGGTTTATTGCGACGTTCAGAAAACTCCCGACCACCAATCCAAATACAGCGCTGACCAAAAGCAGGATGTTGTTGTCAAAAGTCGACATAAAATTAAAATGCCGGGGTCGTTGTCAGGCCCTTGGTGGTTAGATAATAAGTTCCGGGAGGGCCAAGTTCAGTAGTTGCCTCTGTTGTAAATTCCACCTGGTATTCTTTCCATAGGATACTGCCGTTGCAGCCGGTGTTGGCTACCTGACTTTGGGTGGTATACAAATAAAATGAAAAAAGTAATGGATCACGCGGGACATCCATGACATGAGTGTTGCCGCAAATCAAAGCACCGGAATTCCAGGTGGAATCATCCGGATAACCCGCAGCGTGGATATGGTACAGATCCAGCCCGCTCTTTACCTGCTTGATGTCTGTCAGTCTCTTTGAATCTCTGGATCTGATTCTGGCATTGCCAAAATTCACCATGATCACGGAAAGCAACATACCGATAACCGCCACTACCACCAGCAGCTCAATTAAAGTAAACCCGATTACTTTTTTGTTTAGTTTCATTTATCTATACCCGTCAGGCGTTGCGGTCAGCACACCTGCCCTCAAGTTTTTATAACCATTGCCCAAGCAGAATCTGATTTCGTAACTTGAACCGCTGTTTGTAAGTTCGTAATAATATACGTTATTTGTTTCCTGACAGGAACCGTCCGCAGGCTTTGGCGGAGTTGGCCATTTGGCAATAAATCTGGCGAAAGAATCATCCACGCCAACTGCAATCCCGTTACTGCCCTGCGGGTACTGCCCATACTCATCCATATAAAGTTTCATTGCCTGCCGCAGTTGCATGACATCTGCCACCCGGTGCGCGTCTCTGGAATCTTCCTTGGCAGCGGAAAAAGCAGATACGGTTACAATCAGCATGACAAAAACCATGAATACCAGTGCAATGCCTTCAAACATTCCAAAGCCACTGCTGTTATCAGGTTTTAAATTGGCTGAGTACATAAAAATCCCATCTGTCTCCCCTCTTTTAATAAAGGAGACGAGGGGTTTTTAGTATCCCCAAATAGCTAATCAATTTTGAGTAATTGGCTATTTAGGGATACTCCAGAAATTCCTGTTCTCTGGAGTATTTGGACTATTGAGCCTGGATACCTTGTGGGGTAGCCAAAATACCAACGCGTCCGTCGTTGTTGCTGTCGAGGTAACCACCTGTAGGTGCACCAAGACAAGCGTAGATGCGGTAGAATGCTGGATCAACTGTAGCTGATGCTGCATCTGCTGCGTCACGACCGACGTATGTGTATTGGTTGACCTGAACAGCTGCCAAGTTAGCAGGCAAAGCTGCCAAAGCAGTAGCGTTACAGGTACCATCCACTGGTGTTGGAGCTGTTGGCCATGTAGCCAAAAAATCCTGCCATTCAGTGGCGGTTGATCCAGAAGGACCCTGAGAGTTAGCTGTTGGTCCTGCAGCGTTAAATGCTGCTGCGCCATCTGGATAAGCACCGTTATCGTTGTAGTAGATTTCCAAAGCCGTCATTATCTGGCGGAGGTCGGAGAGTCTTCTAGCATCGCGGGACTTTGCGCGGGCAGAGTTAAGGGAGACCAAAACAACTGCGGACAAAATACCAATGATTGCGATAACAACCAAAAGTTCGATCAAAGTAAAACCTTTTTCTTTTATATTCTTCATATATTCACCCCCTTCCAGTACAGAAGGAGAAGTAAAGTTTAATAGCAAAAGGAAACAAGGCGCCTTGTCAGCCGTCTCCTTTAACTCACTAATCTTTTCCTTTTTTAATTTTTTGTATCATTTCTCGCTATACTGCACATCTAAATTATATACCAACCCTATTGACTTATGCAAATCGTAAGTCAATAGGGGTTAGTCCACACCTTACTATTCTTCTTTTTCTATCACAAAATACATATCATTACTGCTTAAATTACATCCTATATAGCATGATGTATAGGTACCTGTATAGGAATCATCGTTATCTCCATAGGCAACAAACCAGCTTCCAAAATTACGTTCGAGAGTTATTCGATAGTAATTTCCAGGTAGTAATTCAGTATCAGAAAAATCAAACTCTACTTCATGATCCACATAATTTGTATTTGCAGTCAAGTACACTAAGCTATTAGCAACTTTCCAATCTGGTGAGCTCCAAGTTGGCGATGGGTTAGAAGTTGAATCACATTGATTTCCTTGAACATTTTTTATGCAGGATATTCCAGCTGCCAATATAGGTGCAGTTCCGCCGTTTGTTTGACCCAACCATTTTATTTTAAACTTTACTTTATTAAGTACTCCTGATAAACCGTGACCTATTTGTTGAGTGTAACTACTATTACTAAACTCCGTATCTGCTACTGTTTGAGACAAACTAACAAATGGCTTAGTTGGAGGACAAACAACCCAAGCATAATCTGAACCACAACCAGAATAATTTACATAGGATGGATAATAACTTCTTGTATTATTAATATCAAACGGATCTAATTTGTATCCAATTCCATAAGAATCTTCTGAAAACTCATAGTGTAGATGATTTACTCCATTTGCTTGACCAGTTATGCCAGTTACACCAATTAAATCTCCTATACTTATGTTTTGCCAATTATCTTCTGTGATGCCGGAATGGTCTAAATGTGCGTATACATTATAATAATCAGTTCCGTTAATAGTATGTTTAGTCAGCACATAATCACCCCATGTTGGACTTTCATCGACTATAAATTTAGCCTGACCAGCATGAGAGGCCCTTACTTCAAACTCTTCCCAATCACTACTATTATCAATTGTTCCTTTGATGTAATCTATGGCATGATGGTTTGCTTGCCAAGTATATATCCATCCTTGCTGAAGCTTTACTTCTGCATCTATGAAGGGTAAATATAAATACTGAGGCATTGCAAAAATAACGTTTGGAATCAGTAATCCTGATATGATAATTACGCTAGTAAAATATTTAACTCGATATTTGATATTTATTTGCATTTTTATTTTACCTCACTTGCTTTTAATTTGAACGAAGTAAGAATTTGGTCATAGATTACTCCATAATTATTACGTTTGTTTCCGGATATACTATCGTATCCATAAATAAACATTTCTACATTATAAATTTTGTTTTCAGGACCTAAGAAGGTTGTATTGAAAGATCTTCCATTCGCAAATGATATTTCCCTTTTTATAGCACTAATACCTGATAAAGATATTTCAGTAATCTTGATTACTTTTTCACCATCAGGTAAATACTGAGATTTATCTTCTAAATATTCTTTTAAATTTTTCTCAGAAGTATAATCACGTGATGAAATTTCTATTTTCGAACCTTGGTTTAAATGCATCATGCGTTTATCTTGTTTTTGGGCAATAGGATCATATAATGAAAAAAGCTCGTTTCGGCTTTTATTATGAGTGACCAATTTCCAAGCAGCAGGATACTTAACTGTGTAGCCTGTCCTTGGGTGTTCGTATGTACTTATTTCCCCTCCTTCCACTGGCTTGTTGGTAAAATTAAGAACCCCAAATAAAAGTATTGCAAACACTATCCCGAGAACATGCCCCTTTTGTTTTATAACCATATATATTGGTTAATGTTTATTAAATTTTTTGTATCTATACTGAGCCGGCCAAGTTATAGATTGGAAGCAAAACACCAGCCACCATGACAGCAACCACAAGACCCAGCATCATCATGATGATTGGTTCAATCAAAGTAGTTAAAATCTTGAGGATTCCTTCCACTTCTTTCTCATAAAACTTTGCCAGCTTATCCAGAATTTCCTGTAATTTACCAGTGCTTTCACCGATTTGCATCATCTGGGAAATAATTGGCGGAAAAGCGGGCTGGTCAGCCAAAGACTGGGCAATCCCCTTTCCATTTTTCACGTCTGTGGATGCTTTAAATAAAATGTCACGGTACACCACATTTCCCACAATGTCAGCCACGGAGTCAATGGACTTTACAATCGGAATTCCACCTGCAATAAGTGTGGACATGTTCCGGGCAAAGCGGGCCATGTAAATATCAACAGCCAGCTTGCTGAAAACAGGCATCTTGATCTTGAATAAATCAAACAGGTAACGGCCGGAAACCGTGCTGATCCAGTATTTAAATCCGCCAACAGTACCGACCAATAAAATAATCAGCAGCCACCAGTAATTCTGCATCACATTGGTGATAAAAACCAATATCTTGGTGGTTATCGGGAGTTCCACATTAGATTCCTGCAGAAGGTCAATCATCGGCGGCAGAACAAATAAGAACATCAGGAACCCTACTACAATCAAAGCAAAAATAATGAACGCCGGATAAGTCATGGCACCTACAATTTTTGACCGCAAATCATAATCTTTTTCTACCTGGTCAGCCAGATAGCCTAAAGCTTCATCCAGTCCGCCGGACAATTCCGCGGAATGAACCAGATTTACATACATGTCATTGAAAATATTTGGATAACCCATTATGGCGGAGGACAATGCTTCACCGGATTCAACCTTTGACGCGATCTCGCCAATAATCACCTTTAGTCTTGTGGAATTAACCTGCTGCTGCAAAATTTTCAGTGCGCTGACAATTGGAACTTTGGCGTTTATTAGGGTAGCCAACTGCCTGGAGAACATCACCACTTCCTTGGCAGAAATTCGGTTGAAGATGTTGATCTTTTCAAGCAGAGTGGATTTCCTGACTGGCACCACTTTGATGACAATCAATCC
>DASPNG010000103.1:0-3313 GCA_035626635.1 Binatia bacterium
GCACGGGTTCGATTCCCGTATCCCGCTCCAGAAGAATGGAAGAATATAAACTAGAAAACTTAAAAGCTTACGAAACGTATACCGAACTTTTTGATCAGAAATTTGGTGAACATTTTTATAATGCCGGCGTAGTTGATCGCGCTGATGAATTTATAAAAAATTTAAAAGGAAAAAGCATAGTCGACCTTGGCAGCGGTCCAGGGAACCACGCAGAATATTTTAAAAATAAAGGACTAGATGTACTATGTGTTGATATATCAGGGAAAATGCTTGAACAGTGTCAAAGAAAGGGACTGAAGACTCTTCAAATGGACATTGAAGAGTTAAATCTTCCTGGTAAATACGATGGTATTTGGGCATATGCAAGCTTGCTGCATGTTAAAAAAGAGAAAGCCCAGAGTATATTCAACAAGATTTGGGAGAGTTTAAATCCGGACGGTGTGCTAAGCCTGGCTGTCAAAGAAGGAGTTGGTGGTCAATACGAAACTAATTATAAATATCCTGACACCAAACGTTGGTTTACTTACTACACTGATGATGAGATAAAACAGCTAATTGAAGGTAAGTTCCAAATATTAAACAATCATAGGGCAGAGCTTAAGAGCAGCGTATTCATTTCATATTTACTAAAGAAAATCAATGACTAACCAGAATCTACCCGTGTGGGACTTAAGTGCATATTATTCAGGCATCGACGATCCAAAGATTGAGGCTGACATGGCTGAAGCTTTGAAGAAATCCAAGGACTTTGAATTAAAATACCGGGGAAAGGTTATAGATAGCACAGCCGCAGATTTTATCCTGACAGCATTGAAAGAGTTTGAGGAAATCACTTTACAATCACATAAACCTGTTGTATTTGCCCAGAACGTAAATAATGTAGATAGTATCAGGCCGGAAACTGGCGCACTGCTGCAAAAAACCATGAAGTTTGTAATGGATGTAAATTCATTACTCACATTTTTTACACTGGAGTTAAATAACCTCTCATCCGAGAAATTAAAAGAGCTTTCAGAAGATCCGATTCTGAAGAACTACAAACATTTCTTGGAAAGATTGGTAGAATTTAAGCCTCATCGTCTTTCCGAAAAAGAAGAAATTATTCTGCAACAAAAGTCACTGACCAGCAGTCACGCGTTCAACAGATTGTTTGATGACCATTTTGCGATTAAGAAATTTCCAACTGTTTTACATGGTAAAACAGTTGAATTGACTGAGCCTGAGGTTTTGGATCTCATGAAAGATGCGGATCGGGAAAAAAGAAAAGCTGCCTCAATTTCTTTAACAGAGGGATTGAAGCTGGATTCTAAACTCCTGACATTTATTTACAACACTTTAGGAGAAGATAAATCAATCAATGACAGATTTACCAGGTTTGAGACCCCTGAACAATCCAGACACCTTGATAATGATTTGGATCCAAAAGTGGTTGAACTTATGGTAAATGTTGTAACTGAAAATTATAAAATCGTTGAAGATCTTTATGCAGCTAAAAAAGAGTGGATGGGTTTGGATGAATTGTACGAGTATGACCGATACGCTCCCATTCATGAAAGTAATTTAAAGTATGACTATGTGGAAGCAAAAACAATTGTACTTGATGCATTTAAAAAGTTTTCAGACAAATTTTATGATGCGGCGAAACTGTTTTTTGACAACAATTGGATTCACGCACCATCCATGCCTGGGAAAAGGGGTGGTGCATATTGTTCTGGCGGGACCCCGGACAAACATCCTGTAATTCTGCTTAATTATCAGAACAGATTGGACGATGTTGGTACCTTAGCACATGAACTCGGCCATGGCGTTAATGATTACATGATGCGGGATTTGAACATTATCAATTATGATACTCCTTTAGTCCTTGCAGAAACCGCCAGTGTATTTGCTGAAATGCTAGTATTTGATGCGTTGAAGGAAAAGATTTCGGATCCAAAAGAAAAATTTGGCCTGTATGTTGAAAAGATTCAATCCATTTTTGCAACGGTATTCAGGCAGATCTCCATGTACCAGTTTGAGTTAGCTTTCCACAACGCCAGAAGAACAAAAGGCGAATTGAGTCCCGATGACATCAATGGGATATGGCAAAAAACACAGACAGAAATGTTTGGGCAATCTGTGAAGTTCAGTCCCGGATATGAGACTTGGTGGAGCTATATACCTCATTTCAACCACACACCGTTTTATGTGTATGCATATGCATTTGGCGAGCTTTTGGTTTTGTCCCTGTATGCAAAGTATAAACAGGAAGGGGAGAGCTTTGTGCCAAAGTATTTGGAACTGATGAAAGCCGGGGTGACCGCGTCACCTCAGGAATTACTAAAGCCTTTGGGAATTGATCTTTCCAGCCGTGAGTTCTGGGAAGGCGGAATCAAAATTATCCGCGATATGGTGCAGGAAACTAAAGATCTTCGTAAAACCTTCTAATTTTGATATAATTTCCGGGTGCCGATGTAGCTCAGTTGGTAGAGCAATGCTTTCGTAAAGCAGAGGTCGTCGGTTCGATCCCGACCATCGGCTCCACAAAAAAATGCCTGTCTTGCTGAAAAGGCGTTTTTTTGTTACAATTTGGTCGCCAACAATGCAAGATTTGAACCAAAAACCCAACAATCCGAATGTAAATAAATGGAGGCTAGCTAGCCTGGCCATGGATATGGGTTTTATCATTGCCTTGCCGCTTGTTGCGTTAGGTCTTCTGGGCAAATACCTGGACGGTAAGTTTGGCACAGAACCATGGATTACCCTTGCCGGGATTCTAATCGCAATCGTTACAACCACCATTTGGCTAACCAAGAAATTCAAAAGTTTTATACCTAAATAATAGATGATTTTAGCTCTTCCGCCGTTAGTGGCAGAACCAATTTTCCATATCGGGACTTTCCCGGTGACCAATGCCTACATCAATTCGACATTGGCCGTTTTATTTTTCCTGGTAATTGGTTTCATGCTTCGGAAGCGGACTGATGAAAAACCACATGGTCTCCAGAATTTTGCAGAAGCGACCATGGAGTTTCTTCTTGGTTATGTTGACGGTGTGACTAAGGACAGGAAGAAGAGTTTGCAATTTTTCCCAATTGTAGGCGGCTTGTTCCTTTTTATTTTGGTTTCCAACTGGATGGGGTTGCTGCCAGGCACCGGCTCAATTGGACGCTGGCTGATCATGCACGGCCATAAGGAACTGGTTCCTATTTTTCGTCCCGCTAACGCTGATTTGAATATGACTCTAGCCATGGCAGTGTTTGCAGTAATAGCGTCGCATATTATTGGCGTAGCTGCGATTGGCTTTTTCAAGTATGCCAACAAGTTTATAAAA
>DASPNG010000104.1:0-3921 GCA_035626635.1 Binatia bacterium
AAAAAAGCCCCGCGGAAAAGCGGGGCTAATCTGTTTTCCTCTCTCTCCATCATTTAATACGAGCGAGAAATAAAAAAGTTACACGGTTATATTTTTTCCATTTCCAGCCAGTTCTGGCCGATTTTAGCTTCTGCAACTATAGGAACCTTAAGTTTGTAGGAGGATTCCATTATTTCCTTGATTTTCTTTACTACATCCTTTTCCCTGCCTTTTTTGATCTCAAAAACCAGTTCATCATGCACCTGGAGGAGCATTCGGACATCCCCATTCACCAGTTTTTCATCTATTTCCCGCATGGCCATCTTAATAATGTCTGCGTTCATGGACTGGATAGGCATATTGAAGGCGGCGCGCTCCGCTCCGGCCCGAATGGCAAAGTTGGAGGCGTTAATTTCTGGGAAATACCTGATTCTGCCGATGGCGTTGGTGACAAAACCGTCTTTATGCGCCTTTTCTATAGTGTTATCAATGTATTGTTTTAGTTTGGCAAAAACTTGGTAGTACCTCTTTATGAAATCGCCGGCTTCTGCCCGCCCCATATCTGACCGCTCGGAAAGCCCAAAAGCGGAAACGCCATAAAGCACACTGAAGTTAATGGTTTTTGCCGCACGCCTCTGGTCAGGCGTGACACTTGATTCCATGACGCCAAAGATTCTGGCGGCAGTTGCCATATGGAAGTCTTTTCCGGATTTGAAAATTTTGATCATTTCCGGATCGCCGGATAAGGACGCTGCGATTCTAAGTTCAATTTGGGAATAGTCAATTGATGCCAGGACATATCCCGGTGCTGCCACAAAACCTTTTCTGATGGAACGCCCAAGTTCAGTGCGGATTGGAATGTTTTGGAGGTTAGGGTCAATGGACGACAACCGGCCGGTGGCAGCGATTGTCTGGTTATATGTGGTGTGTAAACGTTTGTCGAGTTTAGAAACCAGTTCCGGAAGAGCGTCCAAATATGTGGATTTGAGTTTGGTCAGTTCGCGATATTCAAAAACATGATCAATCACCGGGTGAAGACCGCGAAGCTTTTCCAGCTCCCCTGCTGCAGTAGAAAGCCCGCCGGACTTTCCGCGTTTGCGCAATTCAGTTGTGGGGATTTGCAGTTTCCCAAACAAGGCGTCCCGCAATTGCACCGGAGAAGAGATGTTGAATTCATATCCAGCCAGCTTGTGAATCTTCTTTTCCAGGGAATCAATCTGCTTACCAATTGTATCGCTCAATTTGTTAAGATATTTAACATCCAAAACAACGCCCAACTCTTCCATTTTCATCAGTACGGGAATCAGAGGCATTTCAATATCATCAAAAATTTTCGCCAAACCCTTTTCCTTCAACTGTTTTTCCAGTTTTGGTTTCAGCCGGAAAGTCGTTTCCGCATCCTCGCAGCCGTATTTGCAGACTTCCGCGATTTCCAGAGTTTCAAACGGGATAACATCTTTGGCCTTCCCCGCATATTTTTCTATCGCGTAACGGCGCATGCCGAATTCAGCAAAACCCAATGATTCCGTATCGTAAGAACGCTGTCCTGGATTCAGCAAATAGGCAGCAATGTTAGTATCAAAACTGAACGGATAAAGATTGACGCCATATTTTTTCAGAACAAGTGCGTCTGTCTTTATTTCATTCCCCCATTTTTCAATCCTGGGATTTTCCAGCACGCCTTTTAAAGCATCTATCGCGTTCAGTTCCTTTTTTTGGTAAACAGGAATGTAATATACCTCTCCTTCATTGACAGCAATAGAAAGTCCGACCAGTTCAGCATCGAGTGGCCGACCCACAGTGGTCACAGTATCTATCGCAATCGCTTTCTTCTTCTCTATTAATTGAATCAGATCCTCCAGCTTCTCAACCGTATCAACCAGCTCAAATCTTTCATCCCCTATTTTTTGCTGTGTTACAGCCTGGGCCTTGATTTTGGTTTTAGGGAGTTTCTGGATTAAGGACTTGATGTTCAGCTGCTGGAAAAGTTCTATGGCTTTGGATTGGTCGTAATCACCGACCCTGGTTCTTTCCAGGTCGAATTCATCAAACTTATATTTCTCACAGTCAATCAGCGCCAGTTTATAAGAAAGGTACGCATAGTGTTTGCCGGCAATGAGTTTGTTTAAAACACTTTGCTTGATCTCCGGATCTTTTTTCTCAACTGCTTCGTAAAGGTTGTCGATATTCCTATAGCGTTGAATTAAATCCAAAGCGGTTTTTTCACCAACACCTGCAACACCAGGAATATTATCGGACGCATCACCCTTTAAAGCCTTCAAATGCACCCACTGTTCCGGAGTCAGACCATAATCAGTTTTCATTTTTTCAATGTCGTAGACGACAAAATCTGTAATACCTGTCTTCAGCCGGTAAACCACCGTATTCTCATTGATTAGTTGCAGCAAATCCATATCACCGGTAAGAATGATGTTTAAAACATTCTTCGGTGTTTTGCGGGTAATGATGCCGATTATATCATCCGCCTCATATCCACCTTTCTCATAAATAGGAATGTCCAGCGCGGTTAAGATTTCCTTCACCTTGGGCAGCTGGATAACCAAATCATCCGGCGCTGGTTTGCGATGGGCTTTGTAATCACCTGAGAGTTTGTTCCGGAACGTGATTTCGCTCAGATCAAAAGTCACGGCAACATACGCCGGCTTGATCTGTTCCAGGGCTTTGAAGAAAATCGAAAAGAAACCATAAATGGCTCCTGTGGGAAAACCTTCTGGATTGGTCAGGCCAGGAAGTGCGTGAAACGCACGATGCAATAAGGCATGTCCGTCTACTAATACAATTTTTTGCTTAAATTCCATACGTATAGGATACTGAATAACTGCCAAAGAATAAAGGGTATATTGCCAAGTTGTTTTTCTTAGATTATTATTTGTTTTTGCATTCCATTCCCTAGGAGGAATATGGAGCAACCGGAAAAACCGGTCGGCACAATCTCTTGTCCAGTCTGCCAGCAGACGGTGGAGTTGCGCCGACACGGCATGATCAAGTGTTTTTTCATCCTGGCCCATCCCTTGCCTGCAAGCGAAAAAGTTTGCGGTGGAAGCGGCCGAATCTTCGACAGGCGCGCCCCCGCACGCAGATGGGAAAAATCTCCCTCACCCACCCCTGAACTGACAACCCCCTAAGCTCCACCAGAAAAAAACGACCATCGCCCCACGGCCATGGTCATTTTATTTTGGTTTTTTATTCTTCCGTTACCCTGAACACTTCTTCAATGTCAGTAATTGCAGCCAGGGATTTTATTATCCCGTCCTGTGCCATCGTGATCATCCCTTCTTTAATGGCCTGGTTTCGGATTTCTGAAGTGCTGGCTTGTTTGGTAATTAACTTTTCTATATTTTCTGAGATGGTGAAAATTTCATACACACCCATTCGTCCTTTATACCCGAGTCCATTACATTTAGGGCACCCTAGGCTGTGATGAAACTTCAATTGTTTTGGGAGTTTTACCTGAGCTGAATCCGGAATGTTCTTCAGAATCATTTCCACGCGGGCCATTATAGTTTTTTCCGGCTTGTATTCCTGCTTACAGAAAGTGCAAATCTTTCTGACTAATCTTTGAGCGATGATCGCGTTGATTGCCGGAGCAAGGATAAAGGGCTTTACCCCAAGATCCAATAACCTAGGGATAGCTGAAGCCGCATCATTGGTATGGAGCGTGGAGAGAACAATATGCCCGGTTAAGGCAGCCTGTGCTCCGGTTTCCGCCGTTTCCAAATCACGCATTTCACCCACCATCACAATATCCGGATCCTGCCGGAGAATTGCACGTAATCCTGTGGCAAACGTCAGTCCCTGCGATGCGGCAATTGGTGTTTGTGTGATCCCACTGATCTTATATTCCACCGGATCTTCCAGGGTAATAATTTTAACTCCTGGCTCGTTCAGTTTTGAAAGAATCGCGTACAAAGTAGTGGTCTT
>DASPNG010000105.1:0-4979 GCA_035626635.1 Binatia bacterium
GAAAAATTCCCAAAATGATACAGAATCAATGGCGTGGTGGTAATCTGAGCGGACAACGTGGGAAAGATGTAATTTTTAAGAAACGAATTGCTGACTAATAGTTCTAATTTTGGTTGAATAAACATCAACCCAGCCAAAGCGGCAAAGGAAAGCTGGAAACCGATATCAAATTGCAGGAGTCTAGGGTTTTGAACCATCATAATTGCACCGGCAAAAGCCACAGAATTCACTCCCGAGTAAATCCTGCCGGAATGCTGAGCAAGCAAAACCAGTGAACCCATAAAGCCCGCTCGCACCACAGATGCTGAAGCGCCGGTGATCACCACAAACCCTGCAATCGCAAGGATCGAAACATAAAAAGAAGCAGTCCGGCCAAGCCTTCGAAATATTTTATCCAGCATGCTGGCAACAATTGTCACGTTAAATCCTGACACAGCCACAATATGGGAGGTGCCTGTACGCCTGAAATCCTCCTGCAGTTCTTTTGACATTCCTTTAGTTCCCAAAAGAATCCCTCCCAATAACCCGGATTGCGGTTCAGGGAGAATAGCAGATATCGCATCCAACAGAAGATGTTTTAAATCAAGGAGTGCGTACATTACTCTGTTCCCTTCCCCCAGCCTTGTAGAAACAACTTTTGGAAAAGGCAACTCACCGGAAATATTTTCCTTGGCGCTGAATTCCGACTTCGGTTCTAATTTTCCTTCCAACACCAGTTCAGTACCATATTCATAAACCGGATAACGCTCAGTTGTCACTTTGATCTTGGTCCTGATTATTCCCCGATCGATCTCCAATAATTCAGCAATGAAATGCACTGATTTTTCTTTCACTTCCGGTTCCTGAATGATCACCACCCTATACAAGTGTTGTTGTCCATAATATTCTCTCAAATCAAGCGGCTGGATTTTATGCGCCAGCACGCTTAAGACAATAATCAAACAGAGGCAGACAAGTAAAAACACCTGTGATTTTGGTAAAGACATAAGGGGCTATCATATGCCAATTAAAATCACAGCACAACAGCTGGTTGTGAATAATTTATAAAAGAAAAACCACTCTTCCGAGTGGCTTTTACCAGAGCATTGATTTTACTTCTGTCACCAGGTCTTCCATATCAACCGTGACTTGTTTTTTCTCCGCCAGGTTCTTGATATTCACTTTCTTTTTCTTGGCTTCTTCGGACCCGTAAATAACCGCGACTTGGATATTTTTCTTTTCAGCATACTTAAACTGTTTATCCAGTTTTGCAGGTTCAAAATAAAATTCGCAATCAACGCCGGATGCGCGAAGGTTGGTGGCCATGTTCAGGTATTCTGCGGTAAAAGCATCATCCTGGTTTAGGATGATGACTTCTGCGGCAGTTTGTGGAGCAATCAACCCGGCATCCTGCAGTGCTGCAAACATCCGGTCCAGGCCAATTGACCCGCCCACAGCTGGCATATCAACGCCTGAAATTTTTTCAATCAAAGAATCATACCTTCCACCTCCGCCAACGCTGCCGAATTCAGGCTTATCCTTCAAAACGAATTCAAAAATGATGCCAGTGTAGTAATCCAATCCCCTCATAAGGAAAGGATCGAATTCAATGTTGGTCACACCGTAGCTGGAAAGGATGTTTTGCATTTCCTTGTTGTATTCACTGGCCTTGTCCTTAATCTTTTCCACGTAAGAATCTAAAATCTCAGGCAAACCTTCCTCTTTCAGGCCTGCGGCAACTTTCTTCTCACCAATCTTGTCAATTTTATCAACCCAGCGCATGAAAGTTGCTACTTTGTTTTTAGTCACCCCCAGTTCAGTCAGAGTCTGATCAATAATTTCCCGGTTATTGTATTTCAAAAGAACTTCCCCTATTTCTAAGGCGCGGTAGGCAGCGGCCATTGTTGCGATGATTTCAGCATCAGCAATTTTGCTGGTTGAACCGATGACATCAATATCACATTGAGTGAATTCACGGAAGCGGCCCTTCTGGGTATTTTCCGCACGGAAAGAGTTACCAACCTGGTATCGCTTAAACGGTTTAGGCAGTTCCGGGTTGTTTGCAATAACACGAGCCAGGGGCACAGTCAAATCATAACGCAGAGCCACTTCCCTACCCCCATTGTCCTCAAATTTGTAAATCAATTTTTCGTCTTCGCCAATTTTCCCTTTCAGCAATTCAAAAGACTCCAGAGCAGGCGTTTCCATTGGCGCAAAGCCGAAACGTTCGTAGACTTCGGAAATTTTATTGATGATCTTCCGGCGGGCAATCTGCTCCTGAGGCAAATAGTCGCGGAAACCCTTTAATACTTGTGGGGCTGTTTTCTTCATATGCTTAAGTTTAACACAAACACTGCGCCCAAAAAAGGCAAACGAAAACCCGCTATCAGCTGCGAGAGGGGTTCAGAAATAAGGGAGGAAGGTGGAGCGATGATGGCGGGTGATGAGAATTGTACTGGACGGAAGTGAAGTAATGATAGATCGAGGGGTCAGAACCAAGGTTCTGTAAGAACTGTGTGGACGAATCCACGACGGGTGCTACGGCGGTTGGCAGTAGCGGGAAACAAGAGAGTAAGAATTGGTTGGGGTTGGCTTCAAGGAAGAAGCCTCTCTTGTTTGGGTTGGGTGGGTTCTTTGGGTCGATCGATCCCTACTGAAAAGTAGGTGTTCGGGTGAGTTGGGAGGAAAGCTTTGCCCCGTGCGGGGCCGCTGTCCCAAAAGGGACAACAAGCTTTAATACCTGGTTGTCGCGCTTTGTCAGCTCTTTATGTTCTCTAGCAACTGCTGGGGCAGTCGTGTTCCAGAATTTGGGCCGCGGGTTGTCTGGGGAGTTCAGGTCCTATGGCTAACCTGTAAACGCCTCGTATTATGACAACTTTCGCAGTTGTATAGCGGAACCCGGACTGCGTTTAGCGGTGCTAGCGCACCAACTTGACGCCCGATGTCTTGTTGGAAAAAGCTTGTAAAAGCGACTTCATTTCACCGTCCAATATCCTCCTATTGGGACGCCACTGAATCAGTGGACATTAAATAATAACACCAGCTTTTAAGGTTGTCAACGGCTGATTTTTAAAAATAAAAAGCCTGGACCGGAGGCCCAGGCAATCCTTCTCTACAAAACTCGGGCAGTGTTTATCCGACCGATTCTCAGTACCTCAGTCCTTATATGCCAGACTCTTCCCTTGAGCCCTGGATACTTCTGGAATAAATCGGACTCAGCCAGGTCTTGTGAGTAGTGAACCACGCTCCATTCTTTATTGCCGTCTCCAACATCTCCCTGAAATACGTAAGTCTTCGGGTTGACCTGCGTACCCGCTCGATCCAAGACAGACTTTTGATATCGGAACCGCGCATAAGCCATCGCATCCAGTATCGTCCGTCCTACACCGTTTGTGTACAGCATAGTGTGCTGGCTTTTCTTTTGATGCACCAACACTAGACTTTCGGACATGATGTTCTCAACCAATCCGATAGGTCCGATGGACCCACTAATCCGTGATGCGGAACAAAATCCATCAATCGCATTTCGGATTTTTCCCTGATACTCTTTTCCACAGTCTTGTCTGGCTAATTGCCCCTGGTCATCAGTGATCATAGCAGCAACCAACGGGACAAATTCTGGAAGGTTAAGTTCTACTCTGTAAGACCCCGTGTCCGCTGCTGTTTGAAGGATCCCCAAGGGAACTCCCAGCTTGAAACCAGAAGTGGATATTTCGTTTGGTACTACAGCATTCAGAGGCTTCAAAAGAGTTTTGACAAACCTGTCTAACCAGACAGATTTGTGCTGCGAATGTATCAGGACCAATCTTACCAGATCAGCAATTCCCTGGTAACCATGACAGGAGGCTAACTCGGTTATTACCCTGTCATAATCAGGCTGATCGTCGTCAGCAAGTGCCATGACTAACACGGCCATGGGGAAATCGAAAGGCTCACATTTTACGTGATCATTCACGTCCCTAAAAGCCATATCCAGAGCCGATCGCAAAGCGTTACTGATTGTTGCCATTTCACCCTCCTTAAGGGTTTAGTTCCTGGTGAGGAACAATCGACACTTTGGTATCGATAACAGCAAGCTAACACATAGCCGAAGCTATTTCAAGATAAATAAAAAAACACCGGAGAAACTAGTCTCAGGTGTGCTGTATCAGGCCACTTTGCCTTCGTGTTTTTCGATCTCCTCCTGGACGATGTGTTCCAGGTGGGCGGCCGGATGGACGATCGGCCCAGTGGGTGCCGGTTCGTTCCGTACAGGTTGCATCCACCAGGATTCCTGCGGTCCGTTTGCCGGTGCGGTATCAGTGTTGTTCTTCATACTTCCCCCTTGAAAGACAGAAACAAAAAATCCGCCAGTTTGGCGGAAATGTTTAGCAATACTCTAAACCTACCGCCATTACTGCCGGAGGGTAAGGAGAAGAGTTGTGCTAGCTGTTCGTGTCATTTGTGAGTAGTTTATGAAAGCTGAAACTAATTGTCAAATTCTTCTGACAGGTCCCCTTCCGGATCAGGAATTTCCACCAGCTTATGGGAGCTTTTGTTGCCTGATTTGATCTTTATCAGACTTGGGGCAACGTTAAAGTAATCAGCTAACGTTTCGATAAGCGCTGCGTTGGCTTCCCCATCAGCAGGAGGAGCTGCCACCCAAACCTTGTACTCATCGATGTCGAGCTGTTCAACTTTTTCCTGTGACGACCTAGTTTGAACTTTGACTCTGATCAGCATTGAGTTTGAGCTTGTTCGCTTTCCAAGCTGCGACCAGTTCGTATGCTCCAAAGAAAACGGAAACATAAAACAGATCGCCTAAGATTGTGTTCTTAAAGAATGGTAATGCGTTGATGTAGGAAGTGATTGTTCCATCCAATGTGTATGGATAGAGGCTTACTGAATGGACAAAAGGCAGGTTGGTTACTAAAAAGAAAATTACAGAAGATGCAATTGACGCGCCTACGACATTCCAAACTGTCTTATGGTTTTTCAGCCAGAGGCCGATCAAACCTGCT
>DASPNG010000106.1:0-2532 GCA_035626635.1 Binatia bacterium
TGAAACCGGACTTGTTCGGTTCAACCATGTACCGCGTAGTGCACAGTCCAAAGCTTGGGTATTTCAAATATCCTTTACCTCCTTATTTTTTTAAAGTAAAAGCCGGAGTTGCGGAGACCTTTGGCGGCCCGCAGGCTGAAAATATTATGGGTGTTGAACTACAGGCAGAGCCGTGGTTTGCCAATGGAATTGACGGAACGGACATACAGACGCAGTATGCTTTGATGAATCCAAAAATTTTCCGGGAATATGTTCAGTATGCAAAAGATGTGGGTTTTGAAGAAAACTACCTTTGGGGAATTGAGTGGTGGTACTGGCTGGCTCATAAACACAACGACTGGGGTATGTGGGAGGAAGCTAGGAACGTTTTTGCACAGTAGTACTTGTTGATATCGTAAGTACCTTTTATTTTATTTCGACAAAAGCAATAAAAAAGCTCAAAGGTATTTGTAGATAAGCCCATACACGAGCATACATGTGCCTAAAGTAAATCAAAGCGAACAGGCCATTATTTGTGCAATATGCACAAAAAAATGGCTATTTTTGTTTTATTGGGCTTGATTTTCGATAGATTCATTGTATATTTTAAACATAAGCATTATTAAATCCTTAACAAGGAGAAAAAATGGATTTAACCGAATTGATCGCGGAAAATATAGTAAATAAACTATCTGCGCTTCTGAAAAAGAAGATAACCGTGGGTAATCTTCGCGGTGATGTCTTGGCCAGCACAGATTTAGCTGAAACGGGCAAGAATTATGAGCAATTAAAGGAAGCTATAGACAAAAGCAGCGAAGTTGAAGTGAAAGGTCCGGCAAGCAAGACTTCCTTAAGTGAGGGGCTGGTTGTCCCTATTGTATTCAATAATGAAACCAGTGGCGCAGTGTTCATTGAGGACAAGCCCGAGGAATATAACCACTATCGCCATATTCTCAAAACTACGATTGACCTTCTTATCCACCAGAACCTGGTGATGGACAATTTTCCTTACAAGGACAAGATTAAAGACAATTTCGTGTTCGGTCTGCTGCACAGAAGACTGTCCATTGAAGACAGCAAGGTTCGTGAAGAGGCTGAATTGTTTGATATCAACTTGAGCCGCGACAAAGTTGTAGTTATTATCAATGTCGATGGGTTTTGGGAAAACCTCTTTGGCGGCAATTTGAGCGCATCTGAGGACGAAAAACAGACCGCACTTTCCGCATACAAGAAAAAGATTTTCCAGGCCTTTAGCCAGTTCTTTGGACGCTTGTCTGCATGTTCTGTCTCATATTTCGGTTCAGACACATTTGTTGTGTTAGTCGATGAGCTTTACAGTATGGATGGTAAGGAGATGGTGGAACTGATCAGGCAGAAGACTGACGACTTCCATAAGCTCATCTTGGACCAGTTTGAGGGTAATTATAAGAGGCTGTTGATTGGCGTTGGAAGCTTCTACCGCGGACGCGAAGGGGCAATCCTTGCATATGAAGAAGCACGCCGCGCATTGAACCTGGCTTTGAGCATTGGTGAAGTGAGAAAGATTTACCACATCGATGATTTGGGGATGATTGCGACCTTAGCCGGTGGAAACCGGAAGTGGCAGGATAATTTTGTGAAGAGGCTGCTGATGAAACTGATTGCTGAAGATTATCTCTTGGAAACAGTGGAAGTGTTCTTTGATAAGAACATGAGCTTGACGCAGACTTCAAAAGACCTCAAAATCCACCGCAACACATTATTGTACCGCTTGGATAAGATCAAGAAAGTTACCGGATTGGATCCAAGAAAATTCAACGATGCCATGGAATTGAAGGTGGCACTGATTCTGAACAAAGTTCTTTATCTGGAAAAGACTATTGCAAAGCAGGTTTAGCAAAATTACACAGTAATAGCTTAGGATTTTCAATCAATTTTTAGTGCTTTTATCTCATTAAAGACCTAATGAAACTGGTGTAAAATCCATATACTTAATCAGGAGGGTATATGAAGCTAGGCATCAAGAAAATTAAAGCTCAGGCCAAAAAGGCTTTAAAATTCACACGAGAAGAACCCAGACATGACATCATGCGGGAGAACGTGGAGCTTGAACAGCCTAAAGACAAGGGCTTCAGGTTCAGTTCATTCCTTGGTGATATCAAGAAGAATTGGGTTGATGGAAGGCATTAAACATAAATAAAACATATGAAATTGTTATTGTTATATGAAATCGCTGACCGGGCGGCAAAGGTCACTTCAAAACAGAATCTACTGGAATATGAAAAATGGGTGACTGATACTTTAAAACAGTATAAGGATGCTGCGATAGAACGGGCTGCACGGAGCCAGATCTTCAGATTGAAGAACCAGTTCGCGATCTAATCGCGTGACCTCAGGGGCAAGATCCATGAATTCAAAAGTTGAATTCATGTTTGTTGCCCTTGGGTAACACGTATTTGGATCGGAGGTTCGCTTGGGGTATAAAATTGCAGGGGACAGAGATGAGTTGAGTCTTTCAAAACACCTCGGAGTGCTGGTGATGGACGAGGAGCGTTGCAGCTTCGAACATTGGGG
>DASPNG010000107.1:0-4526 GCA_035626635.1 Binatia bacterium
TATCCCGGAGACTTTTTCCTGGACCAGCATTTCGAGCTTTCTAAAATGCCCGCTTGAATTCAAGTATAAATATTTGTATCAGCTTCCAACGGCGGGGAATGGATACACTTCTTTTGGCCAGACCATCCATAAATCAATCCAACTCTTTTCCAAACTGGTAAAACAGATGAACAGCACTAAGCAGACTGATTTATTTGGTCAATCTCCTTCAATAAAGCCTGAATTTCCGCCCTTAGAAAAACTGCACCGGATCTATGAAGAAAACTGGATTGATGACTGGTATGAAAATAAGTGGGATAAGGAAAAATTCAAAAAACGAGGATATCGCTTACTGGAAAATTACTACAACAAAATTGTAGAAAAATTGATAGTGCCTGCGGAAACAGAAAAATTCTTCAAAATGAAGCTTGGTGATTATAAATATGTCGGAGTTATAGACTGTTTTTATGAGAATCCTGACGGCAGTATTAATATTGTGGATTATAAGACCAGCCAGAAAGCCAGGACCAAACTGGAGAAGGTGGATAAAAAGCAGCTTTTGGGTTACCAATGGGCGGCACAGGAATTTTTGAAACGAAAAGTATCAAATTTAAGCTACTGGGACTTGGAAGACCTGAGTAACGTAATTGAATTTAAAGGCACGGATAATGAAATAAATGCCATAAAAGAAGAGTTCCTGGCGAATATCGAGGATATAGTGGCAGCAATCAGAGCGGACAATTTTTTGGAACTGGACAAAAAGAAGTCGCATGACTGTGAGTTTAGGGATTTTGAACCTGTATAATTGAATAGCCAAGTAAATTTCTGGTATAATAAAAAAGAATTGGAAAACAAAAATTGCTAAAGATAAACACATTTTACAGCTATCTGCTACTGTTGCTGGCAATTACTTCACTGGCTGGCGGGGTTGGGGTGATCTATAAACTCGAACCAAGTAACATTAACAATGTTATTGCGTTCTATTCTACAACAGGCTTGTTTGTTTTCTCGGCAACGGCATACTTTCTCTATTTTTTCCGCCAAAGATTCGGGGTACGCGAATTGGCGCAAACTCATTTTATAGTTTCGCTGAGACAGGGGATTTGGTTAGCAATTTTTTATGTACTCTCTTTGATACTCCAATACTTCGAGCTTTTCACCTGGTTAAATACAGTTTTCCTGATGATTGCACTGACCTGTCTTGAAAGCTACTTTATTTACAGGGAAAGAAAATCAAGATTAAATTGAAACAAATGGCAAATAATAACGACAAGAAAAAAGAAAACAACGAGAACAAGGAAGAAGTTGTCTTTTCAGTAATGCCTCAAACCGAAGATACTGTCTTGTCAGACGGAAGCCGCATCCAAAACAATCCAACATCAGAGGCAGTTGCTCTGCCGGAAGAGAAACACACCATATGGCACAATAAGGTTACATACATTGTGGTTGGTGTTCTTCTGTTACTTGTTCTCGCCGGATTGGCATACTTCCTCCTGGGTTCAGGAAACCCAAAATCGGCCAACCAGGTGAGCGATACAAAACTCCCGACAGTTTTTCTAAAAAGATATTTTTTTGTTGATGTTTGCACTGAACCTGGGAAATGCAGCGATGCTGCGGATCCTGATAATGACGGACTGAATAATTATGATGAATTTAAAGAACAGACTGACCCGACACAAAACGATTCTGATAATGACGGTTTGGCTGATGGTGACGAGATAAATATCTACGCCACTGACCCAAGGTCTAAATACACTGACTCCCGTCCAATCTCAGAACAAAACGATTACAATGACGGTTCACAGATTAAGAATGAGTATGACCCACTTACACCAGGCTTGAAAATGACAGAAGTCCGCAAACAGCAAATAAAGACAAACATAGAAAAATTCCAGTTGCATTCGCCTACAAAAGAAACATTGAGCGCCAACATTCCTGCTCCAAAAACCGTAAACATTACGATCGCCAATAATAAAATAGTTGAAAACCCGATTACTGTGAACGTCAACGATACAATAATCTGGACGAATAAGGACTTAATGCCTCACCAGATCGCCTCGGATCCGCATCCTACCCATACTGATGTGAACGACCTTGAATCCGGCAGCCTTGCAACAAATCAAACTTACAGCTATAAATTCACTAAAGCTGGTACATATAGTTACCATGATCATTTAAACCCATCAATTAAGGGAACCGTAATAGTGCAATAATGGACAAGGATTTGGAAAGCTGGAATCAGGCTGCAAGCGGATGGGACAGCAAAATTGCAAAAGAAAATAGCTATCGTACACACCTCATAACTAATGCCCTGGAAAAACTGGTAACAAACATCCAAGGATTAAAGGTACTAGATGCAGGGTGCGGCAATGGCTATTTTTCTAATTGGTTAAAATCCAGGGGGGCTGATGTTGTGGGTGTTGATGGTTCAGAGCAAATGGTTAAGTTGGCTAAAGAACGCTTTCCCCAAATCCAGTTTTCAGTCCATGATCTATTGAATATAACCGACATTCCAGAGAGAAGTTATGACCTTATCCTGGCAAATATGCTGGTTATGCATCTTTCCGACACCTCAACATTCTTCCAGGAGGCAAAAAGGCTGCTAAAACCTGACGGTCAATTCATTTTTTCAGTTCTGCACCCTTGTTTTAATTACCCCACTTCTAAACTTTATAAAACGCTTCTGGACAAACTAACTTTTGCAAAAGCTTCGGCTTTGGCATATGATTATTACTCCCAAGGAAAAGGAAGGTTTGAAAGTCATCTAGGTAGTCCGTTGACCCATTACCATAGGACCCTGGAAGACTATACCAATCAACTCGAGAAAGCAGGATTTGTAATCACAAAAATTGTCGAACCACATCAATTACCAGAGCAGTTCCTTAAAGCAAACCCTAAATTTGAATACGCACAACGTCTCCCCAGATTTATATTTTTTTCATGCAGACCAATATGAACTTCCAATGGCTAAAAAATTTGTTCGGGTCATCGAAAAAACAAGAAAAACCAGGTTCTCAGGTTTTCGAAAACATAATTGTTGCCCAGGTGACTAAAATTGAGAAACACCCGAATGCAGACCGTCTCAGGGTGATTGAACTTACTGATGGCGTAAAAACCTACGCCCCGGTGGTTTGTGGTGCATGGAATTTTGAGACTGGAGCTATTGTCCCATTGGCCTTACCTGGTGCAACCATCCCACATGACCAGCACGATTCGGAAGGTAAGCCATTTACCCTCGGCAAAGCAACTATCCGTGGTGTTGAGTCGCAAGGCATGATCTGCTCCGGCAAGGAGTTGGGCATAACAGATGACGGGAAGGGGATTTTAATTCTCCCTGCTGGCTCTAAGCTGGGTGGAAATTTTTCCTCTGATCTGGTAAAATCCTGAAGTAAAAAGTTAATTTCTGAATAAATGAGAAGAGAGATTGTAATAAGTTCTGAAGAAGAATTAAATTTAAGAAAAGAACTTGAAAATAGGCCGGACGCAGAAGCCCAGCGCATGAAGCGCTTTTTGAATATGCCAGACTTGTCCAGAACTGAGTCCAGTCCAATCCACGAAATTGCAAAACGAATAGTTGAGCTGCCTGACTTTAAGGAATTTGATAACATCAAAGTTCCGGAAATAGTTCCGGCAGACATCAGCTTTGATTTGTTTGACTTTCCTAAAGACCATCCTGCCCGCAGTAAATCAGACACATATTACGTAAATGAAAATAACATACTCCGGACTCACACCACAGTAATGTGGTATTACTACCTGAACGATCCGGAAATCATGCAAAAGGTGCAAAAGAATGAAGCTTTTGGTGTGCTTTGCTACGGTAAGGTTTACCGAAAAGATGAAATTGATCGCCGACACATGAATATTTTCCACCAAATGGATGGCCTTTATCTTTGCCCAAAAGACGAAAGGCAACTTACCACCGATGATTTGAGTAAAGTTTTGGTTGATATCGCCCAATCAGTATTCGGAAAAGATGTAAAGTACCGAATCAATGCTGACCAGTTCCCATATACGGACCCAAGTTTGGAGATGGAAATTGAAAAAGACGGCAAATGGATTGAAATATTAGGCAGTGGAGTGGTAAAGGGAAGCGTGTTGGATAAATTAGGAGTGGACTCCAGTAAATATAATGGTTGGGCTTTTGGCTTTGGACTCGAAAGGTTGGCCATTGTGAGTATGGATTTACCGGATATCAGATTACTTTGGTCTGATGATCCAAGAGTAATAAAACAGCTGAATTTGGGGAACAAATTTGTGGAAGTCAGCAAATATCCGCCGATAACCAGAGATATTTCATTTGTAGTAAACAATGATTTTATTCCAAACAATTATTTTGACCTGATTCGTGACATTGGCGGCGATATGGTAGAAGAAGTGGCATTGCTTGATAAGTACGAAAATGCCGAAAAATTTGGAAAAGATAAGGTAAGTTATACTTATCGTGTGATTTACCGCAGACCAGACAGGACACTTAAAACTGAGGAAGTTGACCCTCTCCAAAATAAACTCTACGAAGAAACGAAAGTGCAATATAATGCGCAGCT
>DASPNG010000108.1:0-5941 GCA_035626635.1 Binatia bacterium
CGAGGCATCAAACTTTCTGGTGGAGAAAGCCAGAGAGTGGGTATCGCACGCGCGTTGATCAAGAATCCCTCTATCCTTATTTTTGACGAAGCTACCAGCAACCTCGATGCAGAGAACGAAGCTCTCATCAAGGAAGCAATGGCTAAGTCATCAGTAGGAAGAACCACAATTATCATTGCGCATCGTCTAAGCACGGTACGTGATGCGGACAAGATCTTGGTGGTCGATGATGGTCAGATTGTAGGTGAAGGTAAGCATGATGAACTCATGCAAACTTGCTCTGTTTACATTGGCCTGATTGCCCATCAGACGGAATTCAAGAAGACTGAACACTTTTGATCTAAACTACCCGAAAGGGTGTGAGCAGGTGCGTAATTTGCACCTGCTTTTTTGTTTGACATTGTATTGTTATTTTTTGTTATAATAGATATGTATGGCGGCCCTTATTTTGTGCCGTTTTTGTTTTGTGCTCAAATACTATAGATTTACTTTGTATACTAATTAAACTGTGAATATGCTTAAGAAAACATTTTTAGCCGTTTTTGTTCTAGTTGTCTCCGTAGTGATTGGAATTGGAGCTAGTTATATGCTCCGCCAAAATCGGGAGGAAAAACGCAATCCTGCCGCCAATAATACTCCAACTGTCAGTCAGCAAGTGGAAAATAGGGAGCTGAATCCATACTCTATAGAAGCTTTGCGCCAGAGATCATATTCTGGCGGAGCGCTGACATTGGAAAGAGAGTTGGGGGATCAGGGTAACTTTACCCTGTTTGTAATGTCTTATATGTCCGAGGGGTTTAAACAGTACACCTTAATGAGTGTTCCGGAAGGGGTGAAACCTGAAGGAGGTTATCCGGTGATTATTTTAAACCACGGGTATATTGAACCTACTGTTTATAGCACAACCAGTTCATACAGATCCTATTTTGATGCATACGCCAGACAAGGATTTATCGTCCTTAAACCCGATTACCGCGGTCATGATAATTCTGAGGGAGAACCGATCAGTGCTCACACTTCACCAGATTATGTAATTGATGTTTTGAATCTGGTGGAAGCAGCAAAGATATATGGTGATGTTAATCCAAATAAGATTGGTATGTGGGGTCATAGTATGGGTGGCGGAATTACTCTCAGGGCAATGGCCATTTCTAAAGATATTAAGGCTGCTGCCTTGCTTGCAGGAGTTGTTGCGTCACCTGATAGCTTTTATGCGTACTGGACACTGCTCAGAGATGATCCCCGAGTCCCTTCCTGGATCAAGGAAAATGCCCAAAGAACACTGGATGAATTTGGCGCGCCAGAAAGCAATCCTGACCTCTGGCAATCAATCTCTCCTTACACATACATAAGTGAAATGAATATGCCTGTTCAGATCCATCACGGAACAGCTGATCCGGATGTCCCAATCCTTTTTTCCGAAGAATTGAATAATGCCTTAAGGAATGCCGGAAAAAACGTGGAATATTTTGTATACCAAGGTGGTGATCATAATTTAGCCGGTGCGGCCAGATCACCAGTCCTGTCCAGAACTATCCAACTGTTTAAAGGAATGTAACAACATGCGAAGGGGTGTAGCAACATTTACATTAGATTACGGTAAATGCCCACCTTGGCTGTACCAAAGGATGGTTAAGCTTGGCCGTGAAATTACCCGTGTACTGGTGGAGGAATACGGACCAGATGAATTTATCCGCAGAATTTCAGACCCGGTCTGGTTTCAGTCGTTAGGGACAGTGCTGGCTTTTGACTGGAATGCATCAGGATTAACTACTATCCTGACAGCTGCCTTGAAGGAATCAATTCGCGGTAGGGAAAAAGATCTTGGAGTGTTTATTGCCGGCGGTAAAGGGAAGACTTCTAGAAAAACTCCTGACGAAGTAACCATGTGGAGTGAACGTATCAACATGCCGGAAGAACAGGCGAATAAATTGGTTTATAACAGCAAGATGGCTGCCAAAGTGGATTCCAGCTTAATCCAGGATGGTTATCAAATATATCACCACAGTTTGTTTTTTTCCAAAAACGGTGCATGGGCAGTGGTCCAGCAGGGAATGAATACCGATAACCAGACAGCACGCAGATACCATTGGTTTTCTGAAGCTGTAGAAGACATGACTGTTGAGCCGCATTCGGGTATTGCCTCCCAGCTTCTGCCGGAAAAAATTGATTTGAATATGACTGATAAGGTAACAGGAAAGAATAAGGACATTGCCGTAGATTTAGTAAACACAAGTTACAACACTATAATCAAGGATTTAGAAATTCTGCGAAAACACACTACCCGGTTTAGCAGAATGGCTGAGGTGAAAGTTAATAACCAGCAAGCTACGTTATTACAGCTTGCCCCTGTAGAGTTTGGGCCAGCTGAGCATCCGGTGCATAAGGAAAATTTTTCCAAGAGCAAGTACTTAGAGAAGATTTTACAAAAGCTTGTTTATGAGAAGCCTCAAAGTTATGAAGAGCTCCTGTCTAAAGAGGGAGTAGGATCTAAAACAATCCGCGCGCTTGCCCTGGTGGGAGAAGTTATTTATAACGCACCGACTTCTCAAACCGATCCTGCAAGATTTAGTTTTGCTCACGGCGGAAAAGACGCCACACCCTACCCGGTGGACACAAAAACTTATGATATAACCATAGAAGTGTTAAGGAATGCAGTGAATAAAGCCAATCTCCCGCTGTCTGATAAGAAGCAGGCAATCAAAAGATTAGAAGCTTAAACAAAGATTTGCTATATTACTGATATAGCCTTAAAGATAAACAGATGGACACAAAAAGTTTAGGTAGTATTGTTGATTTCTTGTATGAGGTAGGTATTTTGGCAAAAACACCGCGCAGCGGCTTTTACTTTCTGGGAAGCGGAAGCCAAAGTGTAGCCGAGCATATTAACCGAGTAGTTTACATTGGCTTTACTTTAGGTATGATGACTCCCGGGGTTGATGTGGGAAAAATTCTGAAAATGTGTCTGCTGCATGACTTAACTGAATCCAGAATTTCGGATCTGAATTATGTCCACCAAAAATATACCGAACGTCACGAACACAAAGCTATTGAAGATCTGGCCAAGACATTACCCTTTGGTGACCATATAGTCGAATTGGTGAAAGAATATGAATCAAGAGAAACAATGGAAGCCCGGCTGGCTAAAGATGCTGACAGGCTGGAGTGGCTAATGGCTTTGAAAGAACAATATGATACTGGAAATGCCAGGGCCGCATCTTGGCTTCCTTCGGCCTTAAAAAGAATGGATACTGATATTGCCAAAGAATTAGGAGAAAAAATTATAAACACGCCGTCGGACAATTGGTGGTTCGGGGACAAGGATGACGAGTGGTGGATTACACGAAATAAAAATAAATAATAATATGAAAAGAAATTTGTATATCATTTTGTTTACTATTCTTGGTTTGATCGTTAGTTTTTTCATTCACGCAGTGGTTGAAGTTTGGTACATAAAAGTTTTAATGAATGATTTTGACACTTATGGTTTTGGGCTGACATGGGAAAACTGGGAGAGTATCCATAATGTTTCCGTCGTTCTGTTGAATATAATCTTTGCCTGGTGGGGGTACAAACAGGGAAAAAAGTGGTGGAGAATTTTGTACGTTGAAAAAAAATATAAGCCTCACGGCAAATCATTGAAGGAGAATTTCTAATGCCAATAAAACTTACTGAAATGAAATGTGTTCCTTGCGAAGGGGGAGTGTCGCCATTCGACAAGAAGAAAGTCGACCAATACATCAAGCAGCTTCCAAAAGGCTGGAAAGCCGTGGATGGAAAGAAAATCCAAAAAGAATTTAAGTTTAAGTCTTTTCCTGAGACAATTGCCTTTGTAAATAAAGTCGCACTTATTGCCCAGGAAGAGGGTCATCATCCGGACATGGAAGTCCACTACAGCCGGGTATCAGTAGAGTTTTCCACTCACGCCATTGGCGGGTTATCGGAAAATGACTTTATTATGGCTGCCAAGATAGACAGATAGTTGTTTTATCTAATTGTCCACCAGTTCATATTGATATACTGTTCAATCACAAAACGTAATCAATACTACTATGGACAAAACTTTTATAGCAAAAAAACTAGGGGAGGTGTTAGCTTTTTGTAATGTGGGTGTAGAAACATTTGAGAAAGGCAGAAACGCACTGATCCAGAAATATGGAGAGTCAAAGGTCGATGAATTGATTGCAAAACTCAAATCATTCAGTCAGGAACTTATTTCCCATTTTCCCGATGATGAAATGAGATCAATAGGGTTGGCTAAAGCGGAAAGTACTGGAGCAAAGCTTAGGACTCTTCGGGACACCTATGTAGGTGATGAGTGGGACAATGCCACTGAACTTTCGGAATGGTCCGGTTTTTTTGAAGGGGCGGCTATCGTTCACTGGCAGTTGGTTGCCGGAGCAGCGGAAGGCATGCCGGATAACAAGTTGTCGGAAATGGCAAAAGAAAACATTGACCTCCACCAACAATTTTTGGACAGGGTGAGTGAGACGCTAAAAACGATAGGTAAACAAAGGGCAATCGCTTAAAGCCGGACTGGATCCGGCTTTTTGTTTGTGGTAGTATTAGCAATTGGAAGGAGGATAGTATTCTGACCAAAGCTGCAATTCAGTACGTCATGTATAGGATTGAGGATGTCCAGCTGGCGATTAAATCTGCAGAGCTTGCACAAGTCGACGCAGACATTCTCGATCTGCGGGCAATGTTCAACCGGATGGAACGGCTGAGAATGACCTCTATCGGAAGCCTGAGCATTACTCCCAGGGAAGAGGATTTAATGCTCCAGTACAAATCTCAAAACGAGGGGGATCAATGCCAGGGAGGCGATTTACCCGTGGTGAACTGATCGACGCGCGCGCACGGTTGCAATTCAAGAACCAGAAGCAAGCATCTGTGGTCGCCAGCGTACTGGAACGGCTCGCCGAACGTCCTTCTATCGGTTCCGGGGAGCTGAATGACGAGCAGATTCAGATCCTCGACGACGCTTTGGAAGAAATTTACCGTCAGGCATAATGACGTTACAGGCTGGCCAACCAGGCCGGTTTTTTTATTTTTGTGATAATATACAATCATGAATAAACATGATGACCTTTCAGAGAGGGCGTTAAGTCTAAAACCCGGCATTTACAGGCATTTCAAAGGCGGTGAATACCAGGTATTTGGGGTGTGCAGGCATAGTGAAACAGAGGAGGAAATGGTAATTTATCAGCACCTTTACGGTGATTACACTTGGTGGGTCAGACCTCTTTCTATGTTCACCGAGAACGTAGAACGTGACGGATATTCCGGTCCGAGGTTTGTTTTTGTAGCGCAGAACAGGTAAGCTGGTCCACTTTTATTTTATGATCAAACTTTATACACTTGTATTGATTGAACACAATAATCAAATTCTGCTTGGAATGAAAAAACGCGGTTTTGGTGCGGGTTGGTGGAATGGTTTTGGCGGAAAGGTGCAACCAGAAGAAGGAATCGAAGCAGCTGCAATCAGGGAAGTGGAAGAGGAAGTAGGCTTGAAGGCAAAAAACTTAATTGATAGAGGTGTATTAACCTTTTCATTTGAAGGTGAAGAGGATGTGCACGAAGCACATATTTTTGAATGCCAGGAATTTGAAGGTGAACCAAAAGAATCTGAAGAGATGCTCCCTAAATGGTTTGATATAAGCCTGATCCCTTACGATAAAATGTGGCCGGCTGACCGCATCTGGATTCCAGTCTATTTGGAAGGAAGGAATATTTCTGGTAAGTTCCATTTCACTAAAGATAAAAAAGTAGGTTCTTATAACCTAGAAGAAATTAAAACACAATAACATGACTCTGCTCCTGGTTTTTGTCGGGTTTGTCGTTTTTTTGTATTTGGTCTCAAGGATAAATTCGCTTGAAAGTAAAATACGAAAAATGGAACGAGGGGGATCTGCACCAACTCAAGCATTTTCTCCACCTC
>DASPNG010000109.1:0-4543 GCA_035626635.1 Binatia bacterium
ATGAAGAAGTTCTGGGCCAAGCGCCGGCGCCAGAGGAAGAAGGCGAACTAGGTACCCCGCTCATCGGCCAGTTCTACACCACCGTCAACGTGACGGTGGTGATTTTTTTATTTTTACTAGTCGCAAAATATATGCTTTTCAACGATGTGCGACGATGTGCTATACTGAATAAAAGATTACAAAATGCCTGAAATCAAAAATAAACTACATCGCTACTACATCCAATTCCTCGAATATTTGGAAATTGAACGCAACCGTTCGCGCCTGACATTACGCAATTACGACCACTACCTTAAAAGGTTTATTGAATTTTGTGAAAAATATGGAGTTAAAGATCCTGAGGATATAGACCTGGAATTGGTCCGGTCTTATCGCCTTTTCCTGAATCGATTGGAAGAAAACGGCAAACCATTAAAAATTGTCACGCAGAACTACCATTTAATCGCCTTGCGTAGTTTTTTCAAATATTTGGCCAGGCGAGACATCAAATCTTTGGCAGCAGAGAAAATTGAGCTGCCTAAACCCCCATCCCGACAGGTGGAATTCTTGGAACCAAACGATGTACAGCGTCTGATTGAATCCACTGACCAGGAGAAAGATAAAACCACTCGCTTGAGGGACAAGGCAATTTTAGAACTGTTATTTTCAACCGGCCTTCGTATTTCTGAATTAGTCGCCTTACAAAAAGACTCAATCAATACAAAACGCCGGGAATTCTCAGTAAGAGGGAAGGGTGATAAAATCCGCCTGGTCTTCCTGTCTGACCGCGCGATTAAAGCATTGGAAGATTACTTGAAAATTCGTGAAGACAATTCCAAAGCGTTGTTTATCAGACACGACCACAAGGAATCGGTGGAAAAACAGATGAAATCATTCAGCGAAAAAGCAATGGGTTTGACCGCACGCACGGTCCAGAGAATCATCAAAAAATACGCGAAGCTTGCAGGCATCATGAAAAAAATCAGCCCTCATACTCTCAGGCATTCATTTGCCACAGACCTTTTGTCCAACGGGGCAGACCTAAGGGCAGTGCAAGAGCTGCTGGGACATGCCTCAATCTCAACAACACAAATTTATACTCATTTAACCAACCGTCGGCTGAAAGACATTTACGATAAATACCACAACGACCGGCATCAAACATAAGATGGAGTTTGTGCTATAATCAACCCACATACAAGGAGGCCTCCCATGAGTAAGCAGCATGTGCTTATTGTCACGTTTGTGAGGCCCAATATTAAGGAGGGTCTCAAAGACAGGGCAGCTGCCAGCAACTTCTTCTTTCAGTGTTGTCACATAAGACCACACGAAATTGATATCATTGACGTAGTCTCACCACACGAGCTCCTGCAGTCAGTGCTCAAGAACAGGTCAAAGATCGATATACTCTATAACATGTGTGAGGAAGTGCGGGTGGATTTGGACATCTGGCGCATTCTCATCACATTAGGACTGAAGGATGAAATTGAATTTTTCAGTCTGACCCGGCACTACAACGAGGATATCGACACTCCTGCGACAATACCAGATGACGTTGAAACTCAACTCATCGTGCCACAAGTGGTACACCAGTACCGCAACTAACGTAAAAAGCGAACCCAACGGCTCGCTCTTTTTTTGGTAATTATTTACCGCACTGATTGAGATATCGGTTCTTTAACGGCTATTTGCTGGCGCCAGAGAGCGGCATAAAGCCCGCCTTTTTCCAGCAGGGAAGAGTGCCTGCCACTCTCAACAATTTTCCCCTTTTCCAAAACAAAAATATTGGAGGCGTGCGCTATGGTGGACAATCTGTGCGCCACCATAACTGTAATTAGATTTGGGTGGTCTTTTTCAATGTTCCTGATAGTCTGGGTGATTTGTTCTTCTGTTAACGAATCAAGGCTGCTGGTGGCTTCATCAAAAATAACCAGTTCCGGTTTTCTTAATAAGGCCCGGGCAATTGCCAAGCGCTGTTTCTCACCGCCTGACAATTTCAAACCACCTTCGCCTATCTTAGTTTCCAATCCCTTATCACCTCGTTCAACTAAAGTAATCGCCTGAGCTGACCGCAAGGCTGCAATACATTCTTCATCAGATGCTTTTGGATTGGCGAACAACAAGTTTTCCTTAATTGTTCCGGCAAACAACTGAGTGTCCTGGGATACTAAACCAATTTTGCTTCTAATCTTTTCATAATCAACATCTTTTGCGTTTTTGTTATTGAAATATATATCACCGTTTGTTGGCTTGTATAATCCCACCAACAGTTTTATTATAGTTGTTTTTCCGGAACCGGACGGCCCAACAAACGCCACGTTATTACCCGCCTCCACGCTGACATTCAAATCTATCACAGCATTTCTTTCCGGAGATGAGGGATAACTAAAACCGACATTTCTGAATTCAATCGTACGGATATTTTCAACTATTATCGGATTCAGAGGCTTTTCTTCGGGCTTGGTTTTAAAAATCTCATCCAATCTTTCCATGCTGGCTTTTGTTTCCTGATAGGAGGTGGCAAAGTTACCGAACTCACCCAAGGGAGTAAAGATGACAAAAGAATAAAATAGTAAGATGAAAAATTCTCCCAGAGTAATTTCCTGTCTGAATGCCAGCCATAACAACAGGAATGTCAGGGCAGTACGTATGGCATTAATCAATGTACCTTGAATGAAGCTCAGGGTTCTGACCAGGCGGATCTTTTTCAACTCCAGCTGTAGAATCTGCTCGTTTACATTATTCAACCGGTTTATTTCCTGGTTTTCCAATCCCAAACTCTTAACCAATTCAACGTTGCGGATGGTTTCTGTGGTTGATCCGGCCAGCGCTGCAGTCTCACGGATAACTTTCTGCTGTGCATCTTTAATGCGGCGGCTAATAAAAAAGATGGAACCGCCCAGTACCGGAATAACGGAAAAGTATGCCAGCCCAACTGACCAATGGACGTAAAAAGAATAAATCAGCACAAAAACTATTCCGACCAATGCCAGGAAAAGACTATTGATCCCTGTTTGGATCAATGTCTGTGAATCAGTCCTTGCTTTTTGGAGCTTCTGCAAAAATTCCCCGGAACGCTGATCCTCAAAGATTGAGTACGGCAGGGAAAAGGAGTGGGCCACACTGGTGGAGTACATTTTAGTTCCAACCCGCTGCACAATCACATTCACGTAATAATCCTGGAAATTTTTTGCCACCCGGGAAACAAAGACAACTCCCACTGAAAGCAGCAAAAGTAAACCCACCCCCCGGACAAACTCATCCGAGGAAATACTGCCGAAATTGGTAGTGTATTTATCAACCACATGCCTGAATATTTGAGTATCCAACAGAGAAAAAACCTGGTTGATGGTAGCCAGGATCAAAGCGCCAACCAATATCTTTTTATGCTCGCGGACGTAATTCCAAAGTAATCTCATGTACTAATTAAACATTATTTTACTGATTTGGGCAAAAAAATCCCGCTTCCTAAAACATCAAAGGAAAGCGGGTTACCTCCAGCTCAGAACAAGACGTTCTGTATGAGGAGTATTGTCCAGCAGTTTGGCCAGCTTTAAAGCCCACTGACCGTCTGACTGGGGGCAGAGAACTGGGTACCCAACCTCGTTATTCAGGTGGTACCTGGTGCCGAGCCCGATCACGCACCGGCGGACGTTCTCAGGTCTGTTGTCGCGGGCAAAATACAACAGTAACCTGGTGGTAGCAGGTTGCTGACGCATGAGCCACAGGTTCGGGGTGATTGTATGAATACTGGCCGGAGATTTCAGTCGCCAGATTCTGTAATCACCACGAAAGGCCTTTGGTATTCTGACCGTATTGGTCGGAACTAGATCCATCCGACCAATCGGGAACTGGACCAGCTGCTTCCAGCTGATCTTCCAGAGCACGCCGAATTCACTGGCTAATTCTTCCTCTGGTCTTCTGTCGAGAATCTGGTTGTTTGTCCACGAGGGGACACAAAGATACTCGTCCAGGACATTTGGGATTGGAATGTTGCCGGTGGGGAAACCGGTACGTCGATTTTCTAAAAGGTGCAAATTCCCTCCTGGAATTTTGTTTTGTGTCAGGAACGAAATCGTACTTAATAAGTATAAAGAAATTTCAAAACGTGTAAAGAGTTTTTTAGTGGAAATGTCCGTGGTGGGAGTGCTCTCCGGCTGCAGACTGTTCGACTGGACGCCTGCTGAAATAGTAAGCCGCCAAAAAAGTTGTGATTGGGACTGCCAACATCAGTGCCACACTGCCAACCAGGGTCCGGATCAGCTCTTCGGCAATAAACTCTGAGTTTAAAGTTACCCAGAACGGCTGAGGGTGATCACCGGCAGTAAAAAATAGGAATAACGGCAGTGATGCGCCGGCATATGCCAGAAACAACGTATTGACCAGCGAGCTGATATGCTCACGGCCAATCGATAACCCGCGGGAATATAGTTCCTTAAACGGAAGGGCGGGATTAGCGCGCCTGATCTCATATACAGCCGCAGATTGGGCCGTGGTAATGTCATCCAATACTCCAAGAACACCAAGAATAATTCCACCCAGGAGCAGCCCACGCAAATTCAAA
>DASPNG010000110.1:0-2595 GCA_035626635.1 Binatia bacterium
CATCGTGAGCAACTTATCTTGACAAAATGCTCAAAATTTGCTATAATTAGGATAAGGAACGCCGTAGCACATGGCGCTTTTTTTGTTATCCTTTGAGGAATTTGGTATTGATCCGGCTTTCCTGTTGGCTAAACCATTCTTCATAACCTTCTGGCACATAAAGAATATGCTTTAAGTGCCACATTTTTTTACCGTCGATAGTTGAATATTCTACCGGATAGATAAGATGGTAACCCAACCGGGTGATAATTACGTCCCGGCGGACATCGCCTACTGCACTCACACTTACCTGGTCTTCCAGTTCAGGGATCAGTTGTCCTGCTTCATAAAAACCCAAGTCACCGCCAATTTGCCCGGAAGCCTTATCAGCACTTTCTGCTTTGGCAATATCCTCAAACTTTTCACCTTTCTGGATTCTGTCCAGAGCTTTCATTGCTTTTTCATATTCAGGGCTATTGGCTTTTATGTCATTGTAGTATTTCATCTTTAGTGCGGCATCAACTACTCGCGGCGTAACTGCGTATTTATAAAACCAATGTTCTGAGCCGTCGTAGTAGTTTTCCAAAAGCTGCTGGTATTCATCTTCATGACCTTTGGTGTAGAATCTCATCTCATCGGCCAGCTCATCATCATCGATGTTTAAATTGAATTCCTTTGCTAAGGCAAAGGCCTTTTCATTTTGAATCACACTTGCTTTGGCGTCACTCACATTGAATCTTCTGGCAATTGCCATACCTTCTTCAATGTCGTTAACACTGACCACGCGATCACCAATCAATGCCGCCGGATACAATCTCTTGAAGGCTACTGACACCGGATCACGGAACGGTGTGAAGTATGCCAACACCAAGGATAACGCAAAAAGTATCAGGACAGCTGATACTGAATAGGTGACAATTTGCTTATGTGACAGATCTTTTATATTCATTGAAAGAAATAATTAAACCATTTTTTTGGATTGGAAGTATTATCTATGTTTGCTTGCGCCACTTGTCCTAAATCATCATCCTCCGGAAGCACCACTACTTCCTCCCCCTCTCTTTTTAGGTTAAGTTTTTCCCGGGCTTCCTTCTCCTGGTATTCTTGAGTCCCTAAATATTTGATCAAGTCAGATAATTGCTGATTGTCTTTTTCCAAGGAATCAGCCTGACCTTGCAGTCTCCTGATTTCAGAATCCACTTCCCGCTTTTGCCAGTACAACTCAAACGTAACTACCGCCACCACCCCAAAAACGGCAAGCAGGATGCCGGTCGCGAATTTTGACTTGAAGAATGATTGCAAATCCATATTAATAGATAAAGGCCGGCGCGATTGTCATTGCTATCATTCCCAAAATCATAACTACGCCGATCACAATCCAAATTTTTCTTAATGTTTCTCGATTTCTCATTTTTTTAATATTGCAAGGAAAGCTTCCTGCGGAATATCGACTGAACCGATCCTCTTCAGCCTCTTCTTTCCTTTTTTCTGTTTCTCTAATAATTTCATTTTTCGGGTCACGTCACCGCCATACAAACCCTTGGTTACGTCTTTCCTGACAGCTGAAATAGTCTCGCGGGCAATAATTTTTCCTCCAATAGTAGCCTGCAATGCAATTTCAAATTGCTGTCTTGGGATCAGAGTTTTCAACTTGTCCACCAGTTCGCGTCCTTCAGATTCAGCAACACTCTTGTGGACTATCATGGAAAGCGCATCCACTGGCTCGGTTGCCACCAGAATATCCATTTTCACCAGCTCACCGGACCTGAACTCAAGCACTTCATAGTTTAGGGAAGCGTACCCGGAACTTACACTCTTAAGTTTATCATAGAAATCGATAATAATGTTGGCCAAGGGCATTTCCGCTGTAATCAGGACGCGGTCATTGCTCAGGTATTCCATGTTCTTGTAGATACCTCGGCGGGTTGTAATAAGGTCAAGAATACCACCAATATATTTTTGCGGGACGATTATTTCAATATTCACCCAAGGCTCTTCAATGCTTGCGAATACGGAAGGGTCGGGGAGCTCTGCTGGCGTATGTATAGTAATCTGGGTTCCGTCTTTCAGATTCACCTTGTATTCAACAGATGGAGCAGTCAGAACCAGATCCAGACCAAATTCACGGGTCAGCCGTTCCTGCACGATATCCATATGGAGCAACCCCAAAAATCCGGTACGGAAACCAAAACCCAAGGCAGGGATGTTTTCAGGTTCAAATTCCAAAGCCGCATCATTCAATTTCAGTTTTTCAATGGCGTCTCTAAGCGTTGGATAGTCATCACCGCTGACCGGAAATATGCTGGCATAAACCATTGGCTTTACTTGCTTGTATCCAGGCAGAGCCTCCATGTTTTTAGCTTCAGTAAGAGTAATGGTATCGCCTACCCGGGCTTTTCTCACGTCGCGAAGACCAGTGACAATATATCCCACTTCACCTGTTTCCAATTTTGGAAAAGGGTGGAACTTTGGTTTAAAATATCCCACTTCAAGGGCTTCTGCATTAGTCTGTGTTCCAAGCATCTGAATTCGGTTTGTCTTCTGCAATGAACCGTCAACAACTCTAATGAACGTGACAACTCCGCGGTGCTGGTCATAAGTAGAATCAAATATCAA
>DASPNG010000111.1:0-3265 GCA_035626635.1 Binatia bacterium
GAGCACATGAGCAAATACCTGACCAATTACCTTTTTATTCAATTCTGTCTTGGCCTGGGCTTTATGTTGATTATGGCAGGATTTGTATATTCAGCTGAATACCCGCAACACGTAAAGAATGCTTTATACGTTGCAAGCGTAGGATTATTCCTCAGTTCAATGAGTCTGCCGTTCAGATCAGTAATTGTGTCCATGCAGCGGCTGACCATTACCGCACGCATCAATTTCTTCAATGCCTTGATCAATGTCAGTATGATGGCCCTGGCGATCGCCTTCAGACAAAATGTTTTCTTCTTGGCTTTCATCAGCGTGGCCGTGAGTGTCTTTGATATCTTGATATACGGGGTTATTGTTCATAAAAAATTTGCCAGGGTATCTTTTGCTTTGGATAAGGCGTTCATCAGAAGCCTGTTTATCTGGAACACTCCATTCATGCTCCTTACATTTTTTAGCATATACAACCGAATTGACGGTCTGATCCTTCCGCACTTTAGGAGTTTTGTAGAAACCGGATATTATACTGCCGCATATAAGTTTTGGGATGCTTTGGCATATTTTCCCGGCATACTTGGAATAACCCTTTATCCGTTTTTTGCACATGCTATAAGCAGGGGTTTGCTCGATGATGCAAGAAACGGTTTGGAGACGTATACCAGATATATGATAGCGATTGCTTTTCCGATGTCTGTGGGTGCCTTTTTCATGGCAGAAAGAATACTTATAGATATTATTGATCCGGAATTTGCCCCGGCAGCTCCTGCGCTGTGGCTGCTGATTATAGCCGTATCGATTTTGTTTATATACACTCCTGTAAACAGCCTTATTATTTCTCAGCTGACCAGAACCGCTACCAAAGTCACGGCTTTTACTTTTTTCTTCAACCTGATCTTAAATATTTTACTAATCCCAAAATTTGGGTTTGTTGCAGCTGCCGCAATCACAGCGTTAAGTGAATTGATCCAGGCTCTTGGGTATACATATTTTGTGAAGACTAAGATTGTGAAGTTCCAGATTTTCAGGAACATGTTCAAGCCTTTAGCCGCAAGCATCATTATGGGAGCTTTCCTGTTTGTGTTCCAGGCACATAATCTTTGGATTGTTATTGCATTGGGTGGTTTAATCTACGCTACTTCGCTATTCATTTTAGGATTTTTCCATAAATCAGACTGGGAATTATTTAAGGCAGCAGTGAACGTCAAAAAGGAATTGAACCCGGAGCAGACAAAACCATGAAAATAGGAATAGAGGCTGAACGCGCCAACACACCTAATCCAACCGGCGTGGAGAAATATGCGGCAGAGGTGATAAAAAATTTGGCTCAGCTGGATAACAGAAACGAATACATTTTATATTTCCGCAGCACTCCGCAGGAATGGTTCACCAAACTTCCTGCAAACTTCAAATTGCGGGTGATCCCTTTTCCAAAATTCTGGACGCAGACCCGCCTGACTCTGGAGCTGCTTATGAACCCAGTTGATGTTTTTTTCATGGCAATTCAGGCATTACCCTTTTTGCATCCCAAAAATTCTGTAATTACAGTCCATGATATCGCATACGAAATGTACCCCAAAGCTTTTGCACCATTTATGTTATTTTATCTAAAACTAACGTCACGATGGGGAGTATGGCGGGCCAAAAAAATTGTCACAGTTTCCGAATCAACTAAAAATGATGTTGTCAGGATATATAAAACCAAACCGGAAAAAATAGTCACCGCACATCTTGGGGTTGAAAATGTCTACCGTCCAATGGGTTACCAGGAAGTACAGCCGGTTTTGGACAGATTCGGGCTGAGTTATAAGAAATATATACTTTTTGTGGGAACCATCCAGCCGAGAAAAAACATTGTTGCCTTGGTTGAGGCGTATGAGAAACTGAAGCAGCAATACCATATAGAAGAAAAGCTCGTGATTTCAGGAGGCAAAGGGTGGTTATGGGAACCGATTATAGACAGGATTGAAAAATCTCCGGTGAGAGATTCGATTAAATTACTGGATTACACAAAATACCAGGATTTGCCCGCCTTATACAATGGCGCTGCATTACTGACTTTGCCAGCCCTTTACGAAGGATTTGGACTTCCACCGCTTGAGGCAATGGCCTGTGGCACGCCAACGGTGGTAGCAAATATTTCTTCCATGCCTGAAGTTGTTGGGGATGCAGGGAAGCTGGTTGATCCGCAGAATACAGATTCTATTACACAGGGCCTGCTTGAGGTACTGACAAACCAGCCGTTGCGTGAACAGATGTCAAAAGCGGGGATTGAGAGGGCAAAAAATTTCACCTGGAAAGCCTGTGCTGAAAAAGTATTAACTGTCATAGAAAGTGCGCATCAATGAACACCATTTTATTCTTCTTTTTTTCTATCCTTGCGGTAATATTTTTTATCCTCTTTCTGAAGGGGAAATATAAGTCATCTCCTCTCTGGCTGATGTTGTCCGCCTGGTCTGTGGCTTTAGGTGCGCCACAGCTGAATTTATCTGAAATTGAACGGCCATGGACAGGAGAGTTCTGGGTTCTCTGCATTATCTCATTGGTCAGTTTTACCTTAGGATTCTTTGTTTTTAAAAAACTTTGGGAGAAGTTCAGGTTATGGGAAAGACTTTCGATTTTAAGGAGAAATGTATTTTCTCCTGATCTGCTTCGGTATTTCATTTATATATTAGTTATTTTGTCCTTAGTTGGGTTGACTATGTTTGTCAGGCGGGCTGGGAATTTTCCATTAACTTCTCCTGATCCGGATGTATTCCGCTTCCAGGCTGATGAGCAAGTGCCTGGATTAATAAATTATCTTGCGCAACTGGCAAGATTGTTTATCCCACTGTCATTCTTCTTAATGTTCTGGGAAGGTTTCAGCTTCAGAAAACATTGGGATTTGATTGTGATGTGCCTGTCAGGAATAGTTGCCATTATTTTATTCGCATCAAGAACTCAGATTTTCTTCATTGACCTGATCGTCATGGCTTTATATTGGTTCATGAGAAAGCCAAACTTACGGCAGTCATTGAAATTTTATCCGTTCTTCCTGATTGTTTCAGTTGTGGTTTTGGCAGCAGTGCCGCTTATCCGGCAGGCAAAGAGCTACGGGGATAATTATCTTTCCGGAGTCACTGCTATAAACACTGCCGGTTTTGCGCCAGGTGGAGAATACCTGCTCCCAATCTACGTTGGAATCTCATTCAATATGCAGTCGCTTATGCATGCGCAGCAGTTTTATGAAACTAATCCAATCCAGATGGGCCGGGTGACACTTGACCCATTCACC
>DASPNG010000112.1:0-2488 GCA_035626635.1 Binatia bacterium
TGCCGGTATTTCCGTAGGTCCTGACGGTGCCACTCATCAGGCCATGGAGGATATTGCCATCACCAGAGTGTTGCCGCGCATGGTGGTATTGGTCCCGTGTGACGCGATCGAAGCTAAAAAGATGACTCTTGCTGCTGGAAGAATCAAAGACCCGGTATACATTCGTCTGGCAAGAGAAAAAACTCCTCAGTTCACCACTGAAAACACCCCATTTGAAATCGGGAAGGCTTATGTCTACCGTTCCGGCAAAGATTGTACGATTACAGCCGCCGGTCCACAGGTGTATTACGCACTCCAAGCTGCAGAAAAGCTTTCCAAGGAAAAAATTGAATGTGAAGTGATCAATGTCGGATCTGTAAAACCCTTGGATGCGGAAACAATCCTGAAATCAGTGAAAAAGACCAAGTGTTTGGTCAGCGCAGAAGAGCATCAAATCACCGGCGGTGTTGGGTCTGCTGTTGCTGAGGCATTATCCAAAAATTTTCCAGTCCCGCAGGAGTTTGTGGGTATGCCGGACCACTTTGGCGAATCCGGAGAACCCAACGAACTTATCGCCAAATGGGGCATGGATTCAGTGGCCATATACAAAGCAGTAAAAAAGGTAATAAAAAGAAAATAACACCCGAAAGGGTTTTTTCTTTACAACTCAGTACAAATTGTTTTATAATTAATTGAGAAATACTCAAAGTCTGAAACCAAAATTCACTAAATATCAAAATGTTTTGGAATAAATCCCAGAAATACGATCTTGTTTCTATTGGCGACACAACCATTGACGCCTTTGTTGAGCTGCATGAAGCTTCGGTTAACTGCAATGTTGACCATTCAGAGTGCAAGCTCTGTTTAACATATGCAGATAAGATCCCTTATGAGAATCTGACAATGCTTCCAGCAGGCAACTCAACTAATAATTCGGTTGGGTCTTCCCGTCTGGGCCTTAAAAATGCCTTTATTTCAGGCGTAGGCGATGACGATAACGGACGGAAAATTATCGAGGAATTGAAAAAAGAAGGAATCGACACTCAATATATCAAAATAAACAGCGGGGTTAGTACAAATTTCCATGTTGTGCTGGTATTCCAGGGCGAACGGACTATCCTGATCAAACACAATAAACTTCCTTTTTCCTTACCGTCAAAACTGGACACAAAATGGATTTATTTCTCTTCCATGGGGAACGGAACTGAGAAATTCCACGATGAATTTTCAGTTTTTTTGCAAAGAAATCCAAACATCAAAGTTTCTTTCAATCCTGGCACGTTCCAAATGCGTATGGGTGCCAAGAAACTTGCCGGAATATATAAACGAACTGAAATTTTGTTCCTAAACAGGGAAGAGGCAGCACTGGTCACCCAACAACAGACCAGAGACATTAAAAAATTGATGCAAGCCATGCATAAGCTTGGTCCGCCGATTGCTGTCATCACTGACGGCCGGGAAGGATCCTATGCTTCTGATGGAAAAAAGATCTGGTTCCTGCCTGAATTCCCAGGTCCCCGTATTGAGGCTACTGGCGCCGGAGACGCTTACGGAACAGGGTTTACTGCTGCTACCATCTATGGACGTTCTGTTGAAGAAGCAATGATCTGGGGCACTATAAATGGTGGTAACGTGGTGTTGCATGTCGGTCCGCACAAGGGATTGCAGACGAAATCACAAATGGAAAATTACGTAAAGAAGTATCCAAAATTCAGACCAAAGGAAATATAAAATGAAAGTATTTGTAACAAGGAATATTCCACAGACTGGACTTGATCTGATGAAAGACAATGGCATTGAAGCTGTTGTCTCCTCACTTGACCGCCCGTTAAAGCGGGAAGAGTTGATTGAACAAATTGCCGGAGTTGACGGAATTTTGTCTCAGCTGGTTGATAAAATTGACGGCGAAGTTATGGATGCAGCAGGCAAGCAGTTGAGGGTAGTTGCCAATTATGCGGTAGGCTACGATAATATCAAGCTTGCCGACGCGCACGAAAGAAACATTTTAGTTACCAATACTCCTGACGTATTGACTGATGCTGTGGCAGACCATGCCATGGCTTTAATGCTTGCAGTGGCCAGAAGAGTAGTTGAATCTGACCGATTCTCCAGGGCAGGGAAATATACCGGATGGCAGCCATTTTTGCTTCTTGGGCAGGATGTATTTGGGAAGACTCTCGGAATTGTGGGAATGGGCCGAATTGGTGGAGCCTTGGCCAAAAGAGCAGCAAAAGGTTTTGGTATGAAAGTTATTTACCATGACCAGAGGGCAAACGCTGAACTGGATGCTGAAATAGGGTCAAAAAACGTCAGCATGGACGAGCTGTTAAAAACATCTGACTTCATCTCCCTTCACGTACCGCTATTGCCTGAAACAAAACATTTAATTTCCGCACCGCAGTTTGAAATGATGAAGAAGACTTCAGTGTTGGTTAATACCGCGCGCGGACCAGTAGTTGATGAAGCGGCATTGTTAAACGCATTGAAGAATCAAGATATATTCGGCGCA
>DASPNG010000113.1:0-7157 GCA_035626635.1 Binatia bacterium
ATTCGAATATGACAAATCCACCTGGAAGCAATTCGTGTTTGGGCTGAAAAGCCAAAATTTTCTGGTGTCTTATGCCTTCTTTATCTAATTGATCTGTCACCCAGAGTAACTTATCATGGTCGGGAAGATCATATTCTGAAAAAATTGTCCTCTGTCTGAAAGCTTTAACTATGTACCTACCACCATCTGTCACTACAATATAAACGAAGTGTGTTTTCCCGTCCCTCAATTCCTCACAGCTAACCACGCGCTGTGACAAGGTTTGTTCCACAACTTTTTTCACAGGCTCCGACAAGTCTTGGTATATGAGTGCCATAATATAGATACTACTAATTAACACAGTTGACTAACAATAACGTAATTTGCTTTAATTCCTTGCAGCTGTCAATAAGACAAGTACCCAAGGAGGAGTATGAGAGTAGACCTGCAACATAGCGCCTGGAAGGCCACAAGGCAGGATAAAGGACCGATGCAAGATATCGTCCTCCTTGCTGAATTCGAAAAAGGGAAGCTTTTGGTTGTCGCTGATGGCGCCACCGGGGCAAACGGTTTGGCGGCCATTGAGATTATCAAGAATGCTTTCGATCAATACTGTGCTGAAAGTGAGCCTGCCAATGCCGAAGAAATGAAACATGCTTTTGTGTCGATCATCAAGACGGCACAAACCAGCATGATCGAAAGATCTAAGGAGATCGGCAGGATTGCAGCCAGCGTGACCTGCACCATTCTGTGCACAGCAGAACCAGACCCCAAAGTTCTGCTTTGCCGGTTGGGCGATTCAGGTTTTGTGTTCACTCATGAAACCCAAGACTCACTTCCCTATCCAGTTTCACGGGGCAGCGATTTTGGATTGACCACATGGGTGAGTTCCTATGAAAAACTGGATCCCCCCAAATGGTCAGAACATGCATTGGTTTCACATGGTGTTTACCGCGTCAGACTTTTTTCTGACGGGATCCATCTGCAGTTCAACTTGAACACAGGTGAAAACAATGAGCAGTACACCGAAGAAATCCTGATCGGCAACCCCAAAGGCATCCATGACCTGATCCGCGAAATTTCCGAGGAGTGGTCTGAGCGCCAGGACAATATCTGGGTGGGGATGGATGATATATCCATCGCGGGATTCGATGTGGTTCTACCCTGAGACTTGTTTCACAAAAAAATCCTGACCAGTTCAGGATATTTTTTTATTCAAAATTTATTGGCGGAGAGGGTGGGATTCGAACCCACGGTACCCTTTTGGAGCACACCGCATTTCGAGTGCGGCCCGTTCGACCACTCCGGCACCTCTCCCAATGTATTCACCACAAGCAACTTATTATAAAATTTCAAACCTGCAATGGCAAGGCTTGTTGCAAGCTTTGCTGTACTAGTCCAAAACTTTTTCTGTGTACAGGAGATGGTCCGTATTTCACGAGTGCTTCCCTGTGAAACTTAGTTGGGTAACCCTTGTTCAAATGGAAATTATAAAACGGATGGAGTTGGTGTAGTTCATTTAAAATTTTGTCTCGAGTTACTTTGGCAATAATACTTGCCGCGGATATCGATAAAATTTTAGCATCACCATCAATCACCGGCTCCTGTTTCACATTTAACAGATCTTTTACTTTATGGTTTCCATCAATAAAAACAAATTCCGGCTGAGTACTCATTGCATTGATGGCTTGTTTCATAGCTGCCATTGCCGCATGATAAATATTGACAGTATCTATAGTTTCATGTGAGACGATGCCAACTCCCCAGGATAAGCAGTGTTCCTTGATGAATTCCACCAGTACTCCTCTTTCTTTTTCATTCACGGTTTTTGAATCACGGACACGATACCACCACTTGCTCTTTGTGCGCCTGCCGTTAATACTTTCCCTGTCCAAAATTACAGCAGCAGAAACAACCGGTCCGGCCAATGGAGCAACACCAACTTCATCACAGCCGGCAACAAGGTTTACGCCTTGCTGGTATTTTTCTGTTTCATATTTAAAAGTCGGAAATTTCATCAATCTTCTAGTTTCCAATCAATACGCGAATTAAACTTTAATGCCGGATGCTGTGAAACAAGCTCAATATAATCATGTTTAGAGCCGTATATTTCTGCTTTGGCTTTGGCATAATGCTCAAATAAATTAATCAAAGAAGTTCCGTTAACTTCTGAAATGTGTAAATGCAAAGTAAGCCGGTCTTCACTGGTAAAATTATTCTTCAGATAATCAATAAACTCTGATGGACTGCTATTAACATATCCCTGAGTTATATCATGTTCCACATCCTGATTTTCAGGATTGAATCCTTTTTCAAATTCACTCATACAAATCTAAAAGACTTCAAACAAACATATCATGCTGGTTGACTGGTTCGTTCTAAAAAATAGTTCACGAACTATTTCTCCGCCTACCATTATGTCTCTACTCCCCGTGTGTTAATTCTTTTTGTTCCACGAGTACCACAGCTCTGATTTATTACTAACATGCAGTAAAAAACTTGGGAAGAGCTTCCTTGTGGATAGATTAACCTTTCGTGAAACAAAAAAGACCGATCAAATGATCGGACTTTTTTGGTGGACCGTACTGGACTTGAACCAGCGACCTCTTCCATGCCATGGAAGCGCTCTAGCCAACTGAGCTAACGGCCCGTGGTGCCCTCGGTAGGAATCGAACCTACATCTTATCCTTAGGACGGATCTGCTCTATCCATTGAGCTACGAAGGCACGATTCATCTAAGTTGCACTTTATTTTACTGGTTTATAGCCGGCATGTAAAGCCTGGTGCTATAATAGTTTCACGTATGATTGCTACATCACATTTAATAATTGGTGGCTCAGTTGGAGTCATTGTCGGATCTGTTTCACAAAATCCTTTATTAGCTCTAATCGCAGGAGTTGTTTCACATTTTTTGTGCGACTCTCTCCCCCACTGGGACCACCCGGACGCACCTAAACTTCCCAATGGTGATATAGTGTGGATCAAAAAGGTTTGGATCTTTGCTTTTTCTGACTCAATTATAGGCGGGCTCATTGCCCTCTCTATTTGGGGAATTCAATTCAACTTTGACTTACTCTCCCCTTTCATCTGGGGAGCTGCCGGAGGCTATTTGCCTGACTTTATTGATAATGTACCTTTCTGGAAGGAACGTATCCGTAAACTTGTTGTATTTCAAAAGTTTCACGACTTCCATGTCTGGATACACGATAACTGGCGATTCAAATACCCCATGCCTGAATACTGGATCCTGGGCACCATAACGCAAATAATTCTTGTTGTTCCTGCACTCTGGTACTTGTTGAATTAATTTGTGAAACAAAACACCGGCTATCTGCCGGTTTTTTATTTATGGCAAATGACAAATACTATAACTACAATAAAAATGCTAAAGTTAAAACGCCAGCATACTGCAACTAGGCAGGACAGAATACTGGCGTTTACACTACCGGACGGGTGGGTCATGCGACCTCCTGATCGAGTTCTGGGGCTGTCTTTATAAGTAGGGCCAGTAACCCGTTGATTCTCTCCACGAGGTCGGGGTGAGCTTTCTGGACTATTTCTGCAAGTGCTTTGATTTTTTCGTACTCCTTGTACTCTGAGTCACCTGGAACCCTTGATCGGACTACTCGCTGCAAAGCTCTTATACGCTGGAGCAGCTCCTGATAGTCATCAGGCAAAACTTCTCTCCCGCTGGTCTCCACCGGCAATTTAATCACCTCCTTTAAGTTCTAGACCTTAATAAATATATGTCAGAAGTAATACATAGTGTCAATGTTCCATAAATGGAATACATTACAAAATAAATTGTAAGAATTGTCAATGTTCCACGTGAAACATCTCATCCAAAGAATAAAAGATCTCAGCATTCATGAACTGATGTTTTATGTTTTTGCCTTTTCAATCAGTTTACAGCTCAGAACTATTCTCAATTCCGATGAAGCGTATATTGGTTACTACTTCTCCTACCATAAAGCAATTTACTTTTATGTGAGCGATCTTCTGTTTATAGCGTTTATTGTTTCATGGTTGTTTTTTGATTCCAGCATAAAAAACACACCTAAGGTGCTATTACTCCCCATTTTGTGGCCATTTTTACTATTGTTTCACGTGGAACATGTCGAGCTTGGATTTTTTGCGGCATTAAAATGGCTGCAATTTTGGCTTATAATCGCCTATTTATACGGCAATCCAAAAGTAATATGGAGCACTCTATATATTATTATAGGCACTGGATTTTTTCAGTCTTTGATAGGAATTTTCCAGTTTCATATGCAACAAAGTATCGGTCTGAGATTCCTAGGTGAATATGTTCCAGCTCTGAACCAATCAGGCACCGCAACTATCCAGTCTGAAGGTCAGCTGATTCTAAGGGCATATGGCACAATGCCACATCCTAATGTTTTAGCGGGATTTTTAGCTATTTGCCTTGGCTTTTTAGCCTTTGTTTCACGTGAAACATTATTTAAACATTGGTTTATTGTTTCATGTGGAACAGTTCTATTGTTATGGGGTCTAATTTTAAGTTTTTCACGAAGTGCTTGGATTGCGGCTATTCTCCTTTACATTCTCCACATAGGGTACCATTTTTACCTTAAACAAATAAAAAAGGCTATATTTCTGGCTTTTTTAGTCATTGTTTCATGTGGAACATTAGGATTTATCTATAAATCCTATGTTTTACCTAGAGCTTCAGAAGCACCTGCAGAATCAGCCGCTGCCAATTATAGGGCTGAATTCAATTCCTTAGGATTTAACAATATTAAGGAAAACCCTATATTTGGAGTAGGTCCGGGACAATACATATCTAAACTGGAAGACAAAGTCAGTATGGAACCATGGAAATATCAGCCTCCGCATAGCATATTCCTTCTATTTACTGCTGAATACGGCATAATTGGCTTATTATTGAGTATTTTCGCCGTAATTCGTCTTTGCTTCACGTGGAACAAAATACATATCCTTAGCTTATCCTTAGTAATCTTAGTGCTTACATTAGGATTTTTTGATCATTACCTAATTTCTATACAGCAAGGTCTTCTACTGTTTGCGATAATAGTAGGAATGCTTAGCATAAACAAAATAGATGTTTCACAGTCCGTGAAACATCTATAAACTATTCTAGATTTTATTTCTTTGTAATCAGGTTGGAGATGAGTCTGATTAGAGTGTCTTTTTCTGATGGTTTAGTCTCTTCAACCAGAAGCGCCATGGCAATCAGGGCATTGTCATTAAACTTTCTTTCACCCTTCTTATCATATAGATAGTCATTTTCTATCAGAAAAACCACAAAAAGCAGGGAAGCTACCCGCTTATTACCGTCTACAAATGGTCGGTTTTTTATTATTAAATAGAACAAAAGGGCAGCTTTCTCCTCTATACTGGCATCTTCCACCTCAATTTGCTTAATAATTGCCGCCAAATTATTCCCTTGTTCCCGCCCAAATGTTCCACTTACCGCTTCTGTATCCATCAAACGGTCACGGAAATGTTCCACAGCCTTTTTGGCCCGGACATAATCCAGGATTCTTATTGGCTTTTTGGTTTGTTTAGCCACCTCCAGATCACCTTCATCATATCTGTTCAAAATAACCCAAGTCTGGGTGTAGTCATTGATTATGCTGGCCAGCTCCTTCTCATAACCTGCCAGGCGCTTGGCTTCAAATGCCTGCCGCAGAAAAGAATGGGCTTGCTGTAACTCCTTAAGACGATTCTCATGAGCTTCTCTCAATCTCTTCTCATTTATAATGTACCCTTTTAGCAGGTATTCCTTCAATTTTTGCGTTGCCCAGGCACGAAACTGGATGCCGCGTTTTGAATTCACGCGATAGCCAACGGAGATAATCAGGTCCAGATTATAGTGATCAACTTTATATGTCTTCCCGTCACTCCCAGTAGTTGCATAATTTGCAACAACTGAATTTTGGCTTAATTCAGCCTCTTTAAAGATATTTTTGATGTGCCTGGAAATAACTGATTTGTCTCTTTGGAATAAATCCGCGATTTGCTGCAGGTTAAGCCATACGGACTCATTTTCAAAAACGACCCGCAATTCAGGACCTTCTTTATCCTTGTATAAAATTATTTCGCCCTTTGTTTCTTCTGTCATGTATTTGCTGTAAAAAAATCATAACAAAAAGAATTGAAGCAATGAACAGGGGAGTGTGGGTAAACAAAAATCCCGGCATACCGGGATTTTCTGGTTAGTGTCTTTAGAAATTGATAAACCTGCCAAAGAACTGATCAAGCTGGCCTGTGGAGCGGTTCCAAAAATACAAACCAAGCATAATACCTAAAAGAATAGCATTCAATATAACTACAAACAGAAAGTCCTTCCTGACTAAACTATGTTCACGCTGATCGTACTGTAAAGAAGTTTCCTTGTTTTTCATAGGTTTCCAAATTAAAATCAATAAGATTATATCCTATGTGCTAAATTTTTCAAAGCCAACCAGTTAAGCTATAATGAGGCATAAATATGAATTACGAATACCTAGCAATCGGCGCGTCAGCTTTATCAGTTATATTGCTGTTTGCTTTAGTCTGGTTATGGATGAAGATAAGCAAGATAGATGAAGTCAGAAGAGAATTCCTGATTGATGATACCACCAAAAAGATAGACGACGTCCTGGTCGGGCATGATAAAGAAATCAAAAGGCTCAGCGAACAGCACCTGGAACTAGGGGAGTATGTCCGCGGTTTGGCAAACGCAAACAAGAAAAATTTCCAAAAAATAGGTTTTGTCCGCTTCAATCCGTTTGGTGATGCCGGCGGGAGCATCAGTTTTACCATCGCCTTATTAGATGCGGAATCCAATGGTTTTGTTTTGACTTCACTGCATGGCAGGGAAGGGAATCGGGTGTACTCAAAGGAAATCAATAAAGGCGTTTCCAAATCTCCTCTGACAGAGGAGGAACAGGAAGCAATTAAACAGGCTGCATAGTTATGTCCCGAAATGACCAGGGCGCTGAAACAATCGTGGCAACCGCCATGAGAATAGAAGGGGACCTTAAAAGCAATGGCAACATCCGGATTGACGGCATTGTTTCTGGCAAGGTCCATACTTCACAGGATTTAACAATTGGCCCGAGCGCGCAGATTGACGCTGACCTGATTGCTAATAACGCGGTGATAGCCGGAGTAGTGAAGGGGAATGTCACTGTAAAAAATTCCCTGACTAT
>DASPNG010000114.1:0-2553 GCA_035626635.1 Binatia bacterium
GGAAAAATTTCTGAGTTCTGTGGGACGCCGTAAATTCCTGGAGCCGCTGTATGAAGAGATGATGAGTACGGGCAAGCAGGATATGGCTAAGCGCATTTATGAAAAGTACAAAATGAACTATCATCCTCTTGCACAAAGCACTTTAGATAAATTGATCAACAAAAGCTAATGAGCACCTTAATGATTGCTGCCATAGTGATAGTGGTATTGTCGATAGGTTCTTTCTTGTTCTCGGTATCTAAGAAGAAGATGGGATTTTTATACTTGTCACTGGTCTTATTTGGCCTGGCAGTACTTGTGGCTGTTGCAGGAATTTATCAATTTATGTCGGCTAAATTAGACCTGTAATTATTCCTTCTTCTTGTTTTTGCCGAAGATGGCAAACCAGTGCGCCGAAGGGTGCTCAATTACATCTTTCAGGCTTCTGTTGAGTGTGTCAGCTTCCCGGGTCGCAGTATGCACCTGCTGAGGGTCATTAATGAGTTTGCCTAAAGGGCTGCTGGTATCGCTAACCTTGTGGGAGATAGACTTGAATTTTCTAAGGTTGCTTTGCAGGGTTTTCAGGTCTTGTTCTATGTTGGCTGTTGAAGCTATCATGTCCGCTGCTTGTTCTTCCATTTTTTGAATATCCTGCCGCCATTCCTTGCTGTTTTCAGCCATCTTAGCTACGTCGGCATCCAGCTCATCGATTTGTCCGGCAAACTTTTCCCCGCTACCTCTTGCTTCCTGTGCGGTTTTAGATGCTTTCCTGCTTTCAATATTCAATTCATCCAATTGAAAGCGGATATTGCGCTTGGCAGCTGCACCGAACAATTCAGAGATATTAACAATAATACTGTCTGTTGTTTTAAGTGTCACACGAGCTACATCCAAGGTAGCACCTACGCGACCATTTGCGCCAAACAAGCTAATTGAATTAATTCCTGAAATCGTGTCTTCGTCTGCTACCGCTTGTTTACTCAAGCCTAAGATCAAACGGATCTCTTGTCCGCCTGACATGCCCGCAGAACTGAGTTTGGCGCTTGTGCCTTTGGGGACCCGAACGCCAGGAGGTAGTGCAACAGTTACCTTTACCAGTGGGGGAGTTAATTGAATATCGGAAACACGGCCCACTACTGCGCCATTAATGCTGACCTGTGAAGCAATAGTTAGGCCCTCAACATCGTTAAAATAAATGTGGTAGTGCTTGTCGTCACGAAGTTTATCCCTGTTGGCAAACAGCCATACACCACCCACAATCGTAACGGCGATGGCCAGGTAAGCTAATATGGAACTGCTTCTCTTTTTCAAAATGCCTTGACCTAAGTAATTGCAGCTAAATTAATTATAATAATCATGCCGTTTACAGAATACTCCAAAAAACGGAATGAAATACTAATTTGCAGCAGGATGGCTATTAGCAAGCTGCATATTGAAGATTTTTTAGGAATGATTGATCTGCACCCTGTGCTGGATGTTCGTTCGCCGGGGGAATATTTGCATGCGCATATTCGCGGCGCTATCAGTTTTCCCTTATTTAACGATGAGGAAAGAAAAGAAGTGGGTACGTCTTACAAACAACGGAGCCGGGAAGATGCCATTAAGATAGGGCTCGACTACTTCGGCCCTAAGATGCGCAGTATGGTAGAAGAAGCGGAGCAGTTACTGGTCGAAAACAATAAAAAACATAAAGAGAGAAGTAAAACTATCCTTGTCCATTGCTGGAGGGGAGGCATGCGTAGCGGCGCTGTGGCCTGGCTGCTGGACCTATATGGATTCGAGGTGTATGTCTTGGTAGGTGGTTACAAAAGTTTCAGGCGATGGACATTATCACAGTTTGAAAAAGAATATTCTTTTATATTGCTCGGTGGTTACACCGGCAGCGGTAAAACCGAAGTGCTAAAGGAATTAGAGCGGAAAAAGGAAGTGGTGATAGATCTCGAAGCAATAGCCGCTCACAAGGGTTCCGCTTTTGGCGCCTTTGGCCAGGATGCACAACCCACACAGGAGATGTTTGAGAACCTTTTGGCTCTTGAACTGAAGGAAGCTCTGGCGCGTACGGTTGGTAGTAAGTGCATTTGGCTGGAAGATGAAAGCCAGCGCATAGGATTGATCAACCTGCCCAATGCCTTTTGGGATAGCATGCGTAGGGCACCTTTGTATTTCCTGGAACTGGATTTCGAACAAAGACTGGATAATATAGTGGAAGGCTACGGTAAGTTTGAAAAAGAGAAGTTGATCAATGCGATCATCCGCATACAAAAACGCCTTGGACCGCTTGAAACAAAGACAGCCATTAATCACTTGCTGGAGGACAATATTAAAGAGTGCTTCAGAATTCTGCTGTGGTATTACGACAAATACTACACACGCAGCCTCAATACCAGGGAAAATTTGAAGAAGCAATTGCTGACGATTAATTGCCATGCAATTGACACCAAGGAGAATGCCCGTAAAATACTAGAATTAAAACAACCTGCCTAAATGGAACAAACGGAGAAAATAGAACTCTTACAATATTCACATGGAGCGGGCTGCGGCTGTAAGATTGCTCCTGCGGTGCTGGACGAAATA